>CAZCGB010000207.1:0-2182 GCA_964498045.1 uncultured Isosphaeraceae bacterium | reverse complement strand
GGACTCATCGGGCCGGGCGAGCATGAGCCGTTCTCAAGGCAGCACGAACCCATGGGGAAGCAGACGAAGCCGGTGCAGGATGTGCCGATGCCCTGGAACGTGCCGCTCGCGGTGGCGCAGTTGGGGGCGGTGAGCGTGGCGCAGGATTGCGTGGATGGAATACAGCACGCGCCCTTGCAGCTGTTGGCTCCGCACGCGGTGCCGACCGATGTGAACGTGCCACCGGCGGTGGCGCATTCGGGCTGGGTCTTCTGCGAGCAGACGCCTGCGATGCAGCACGCGCCGGTGGGCTGCGGGCAGGGCGTGGTGCAATCGGAGTTGTCGCCGCGGTAGATGCCGCCGGCCGCCCGGCAGGCCGACTGCGTGATTCCCGGCGCGCATTGTGTGCCGTTCTGAAGACAGCACGCGCCGGTTGGAGTCGAACAGCCGAAGGGCTCGTAGGTCACCCGGATTACCCAGTCGCCTGAGGGCATGCCGGCAGCGGTGAAGTTGTGCCAGCCAGATGAGGCAAGCAAAGTGCAGAGTCCACTTGCTCCAGGACATGTGCGCGCAAAGAGCCAGTTGTTCACTGCACTGGCATGACCATCAGTGTCAGACGCTGGAAACGTATTTGTCGACTGCGACGGTGGGCAGCACACAGCCGGCAATGTTCCAAATCCGCTGCATGAACAATTCCCAGTCGGCTCATTGTTGTGATCATCAATGCGATAGCCGACCGAGAACGAATGCGAACCATTGTCGTTGATGATGACCTGATCGGGATCGCCCGGATCAATTGTCAGTTGCACGTTGATGCCGAATGGCGTACCTGATGGTTGAATGATGATCGGCGGCGGATCGCCGGGTTGGTCGGACGACGAGAAACTGTTGATCAGCTGCCCGGTGCTGGGATTGCCGGCCCAGTACATGATCGAGTAATTCGTGGTCTGCAAGACCGCTGAAGCCGGACGACCCCACACCATCTCCGTGGTGCGAATGATCACGGGGAACGCCTCGGGCGGAAGCACATAGGTCACCGCCGCGATTTCGGTCTCCACCATGCCGGTCTGCAGATTGAGCGCGACATTTCCGACGAAGTTGTTGGGATTGGTGTAGGTGATGGTGACCGGCAGGCACGAGCCCGCCGTTCCGCCTTCATCGACCATGCGCGAGCCGTTGTGCGCCTTGATGTTCTTCGCCAGCGGAACGATTGTGGTCTTCGCGGAGAAATACGGCGTCTCGAAACGGCCCGGAGGCGTTTGCTCGACAGTCGGCTGCGGCGGAGCGTCAGCATGCTTCTGCTGCGCCATCACCGGCGCGGCGGCGAGCAACATCGCCGGCAGCGCAAGACGTGCAAGACACCCTCGGGTGACACCTGTTGACGATCCAAGCATGTGGCGGGTCTCCATCGATGCCCGAATCAGTCCAGGAGTCGGGCGATCCCGGCCCCTGTTGAAGAAATGCGGCCGCCTTGACATTGAAGGAGAACCGGCCGGCCCATCGTCCCCGACAACGCGCATCGTCGCGGCATCGCATCCGGCGGGGCCGGAATCGACGTCGCTGCGACGACTATGCATCGTGAATCGCCCACTGTCCAACTGATTCCGCAGAAAACCTCACCCGAATTGCCCATGTTCGCAGAAGAGCCACGTGATGGCCCGACGCCAGTCACCCTCGCGATTTCGGTTTACTTCAAATGCGAAACGATCGCCTTGAGCAGGTCATCGGGTTCGGGCAGCCGCCCCACGCCTTCGGTGCGGCAGGCCTGCCAGCCTTCGCCGGGGGCGATCAGGTGATAGCCATCGGCGTCGAGCTGCTGGAGGTTGCGCTGCGTGGCCGGCTGGTTCCACATGACCGCGTTCATCGACGGGGCGAGAAGCGTCGGCTGCCGGCGGCGATCGACCGCCGAGGCGATCAGGCTGACGACATCATCGCAGCGGCCGCTCGCAAGCCTGGCGAGCATGTCCATCGAGCACGGCGCAACGAGCATGAGGTCCGCCGCACGCGCGAGGCTGATGTGCTGTGGATCGCTGGACTCGATGTGCTCCCACTGGCTTGTGTACACCGGCCGACCGGAGAGGGCCTGGAAGGTGAGCGGCGTGACGAACCGGGTGGCGGCGTCAGTCATCGCGACGGTGACTTCAGCCCCGGCCTGGGCCAGCGTGCTGACCACGTTGGCGACCTTGTAGCAGGCGATGCCCCC
>CAZCGB010000206.1:0-5753 GCA_964498045.1 uncultured Isosphaeraceae bacterium | reverse complement strand
TGTGCGATGTGCGTTCGTGTGGGACGAAGGAAGGTCGCCCCCACACCTCGCTCAGGCCCGGCTTGGCTGCGGCGAGGGACGAATCGTGCCCGCGGGCGGTCGTCTCCGTACACTCGCCATGCGTGCCGAGCATCACCGATCAGGCCATCGTCATTCGCCGCTGGGACTTCTCCGAGACGTCTCAAACGGTCAGTCTGCTGACGCGCGAGCATGGCATCATCCGCGGGCTGGCCAAGGGCGCGAAGCGCGAGAAGGGCGACTTCTCGGGTGGTCTTGACCTGCTCACCGAAGGTGAAATCGTGGCGATCGTCAAGCCCGGCCGCGAACTCTCCACGCTCACGGCGTGGCATCTGGAGCGTGTGCATCGCGTGCTGCGCGAGCATCTGGCCGCCAATCGCGCCGCGATGTACATGGCTGATCTCGTGCATCATCTGCTGATCGATCACGACCCGCACCCGGCCGTCTTCGATGCGCTCAGCACGGCGCTGGCGATGCTGGATGACGACGCCACCAGGCACGAGGCGGCGGTCCTTCGCCTGCAGTGGGCCACCCTCAGCGAAGCAGGCTATCAGCCGGAGCTGCGGCGCGATGCCCGCACAGGCGCTCCGCTGGACGAGACCGCGGCGACCCTCGCGTTCAGCGCGTCGGCCGGCGGCGTGATGGATGACAGCGACGTCGGCGGAGCCGACCGCTGGCGCGTGCGGCGCGAGACTGTGCAATTGCTGCGGGATGTCGCGCAAGGCGCGGTCGTCGCATCGCGCGAGCCCGAAAACCTTCGTCGGGCGAATCGACTCCTCGCCGCATATGCGCGCGAGATCATCGGCTCCGAGCCGGCGGCGTTGCGCTGGGCGTTTCCGGACCTCGCCTCGCCCCGCGAGCAGTGAGTCACTTTGCGACGATGGCTTTGGCGTGGCCCGCTGGAGGAGTGCGCTGTTTCTACCGATGACTCGGGACCGGATCAGGCGTGAACCACGGACGCTGTTCATCGCCGGTATCTCCACCGACCCGATTTACGGGACGAACATTGCGGGCGCGGCGCACCGGAAAGAGCACGTTCTCATGGCCAATCCAACCATCGAGCAGGTCCTGAACTGTCCGAGCCTGCCGTCGCTGCCGACGGTCGCTTTGGATGTGATTGCGTTGACGGGCAAGCGGAACGTGAATCTCAACGAGATCGCGCGGGTCGTGCAGAACGACCAAGGTCTTGCGACGAAGATTCTGCGAACCGTGAACTCGAGCTACTACGGCCTCACCAAGCCCTGTCCGACGATCACGCGCGCGCTGTCCTATCTGGGATTGAGCACCGTGAAGTCGCTGGTGCTGGGGTTCAGCCTCGTGGACACCACGCGCGAAGGCAACGGGTTCAAGCTCGAGGAATACTGGCGTCGCGCGATTTACGGCGCCGCCGCGGCGCGGCGCATCGCCATGATCGTCAAGAGCGGCGACCCCGAGGAGATCTTCATCGCCACGCTCATGCAGGACATCGGCATGCCGGCGATCAACGCCGCGTGGGGCGCGGGGTATGCCGCCCTGCTGGAGCAGACGGGCGACGCGCACGAGAAGCTGGCCTCCGCGGAGATGGCGGCGCTGGGCTTCAATCACGCGCAGGCGGGGGCGCGCCTGGGCGAGAAGTGGCGGCTGCCCGAGGAGATGATCGCCGCGATCAAGTACCACCACACTCCCGACGCCGCAGGCCCGCATCTGCAGTTCGTCCGCTGCGTGGGGTTGGGCGTCCACGCCGCCGCTGCGCTGACCGTCTCTGATTCCGCGGCCGCCTTGTCGCGTCTGCACACCCTCGCCGAGAAATGGTTCGGGCTCAGCGATGAGCAGGTGAATGGACTGCTGGAGCAGATCACCGAGGACGCCCGCGACATCGCCCGGCTGTTCCGCGTGCAGACCGGCCAGGCGCCGGACATCAATCAGATCATCGCACAGGCCGAGGAAGCATCGCTCAAGCATCAGTTCGACGTGCAGCGCGAGGCGGAGACGCTGCGGCAGACCAATTCCGATCTTGCGCGCATGGCGTTGACCGACGGCCTCACCGGCGCGGGCAACCGCAATTTCTTCGATACCGAGCTGCATCGGTTGTTCGCCCAGAGCCGCGCGACCGGCAATCCCATGGCCGTCGTCATGGTCGATGCGGACAAGTTCAAGTCGCTCAACGACACGTACGGCCACCAGGTCGGTGACGCGGTGCTCATCGAGATCGCCTGGCGGATGAAGAACACCGCCGCAAGCAGCGAAGGCACGCTGGTGTGCAGATACGGCGGCGAGGAGTTCGTCATTCTGCTGCCCTGCGCCGATCGCCGCTCCGCCGCACAGCTTGCCGAGAATGTCCGCTGCGCCATCGCCGCCGCGCCGGTGGCGCTTCGCACGACCGGACCGGTGTCCAGCGTGCCGGTGACGGTGAGCGTCGGCGTGTCGATGTATGATCCGAACGCCAACAGCCGCATGACCACTCCGGAACTCGTCGTGCAGGCCGCCGACAAGGCGCTGTACGCGGCAAAGAGCGGCGGGCGCAACTGCGTGCGCATCTTCAGCGAGAAGACGACGGCCGCCGCCGCGGCTTGAAGCGCGCGATGGGGCGTTCAGGCCCGGCGCAGGCCATCTTCGCCGCGCTCACTGCTCGGGCGTCGGCAGATCATCCCAGTGCGAGAGATCAAGCGCAACTCTTCCCGGCGCTGCGCGCCAAGCGGGCGACGGGGCCGGTCCGGTGTCCAGTTCCTGTGCATCACCGTGGCTTCGGATGAATCCGATGAATGCGGGATTCGTCTCCGCTGCTGAGAACCACTGGTCAGGCAGCACAACCCGGCAGTGCCAACGGTCGGCGAACGATCTCTTGTGCACTTGCAGGTCGGGCAGATTGTCTCCTCGCACGATGATCTGCCAATCGTGTTCGGGAATCGTCAGCCAGACTGCGGGGTTTCCATCGCCGGTGTCGCGCCCGAGCAGTATGGTCACAGCCTCGATTCCGCGCAGGTCATCAAATGTGCGGAGCGACGCCGCATCAAGCGCCTGTTCCTTCTCAAAGTTCCGGCGGCATTCGAAGAACACCTCCCAGCGGCCGGCCAGCCGGCGAACCTGAACGTAGGTCGCGCGATCCGCAAGCGCGGGCGGCGTGCGCGTCGCCTGAACGTCAGCCAGGGAAACGGGCGGAGTCAGTGGTTGAAACGAAACGCCGGGCGGTCTGGCCTGCGTCACGCGCGGGCCGCATGGCAGGTCCACAACTTGCATGCCCGATTCAATGCGCAAGGTCTGCGTCGGCGGCTCCACGAGGCGGCCGGACCCGACGATTCGTGACGGCTCCAGAGGCATGCGATCGACGGAGATGTGCGCGATGATGCCCGGTTCGAGTTGCAGACGAGAAGGCGGTTGCCGCGAGGCGAGCCATGACACCTGCACCGCCTGCGCGGTGTCGCGCTGGGAAGTCACGGCGAGTCGCACCTGATCTCCCGATTCGTCCTCGGGCCACAACATGAAGATCGGCTGCTGATCGAGCCAGGCCACCGCCGACGCCAGCGCGTTCTGATCCGATCGTGAGAAGTCAATCAACGCGCTGAGCAGCATGGAGATCTGCTGCGGATCGGTGACCCACGTCGCCACAGTGCGGTTGCGATCGACCGCCGTCCGCGTCAGCATGGTTCGGCATTCCACGGCAACGCGGCGGCTGGATTCCGCCAATCGCCCAAGCCCGATGCGCCACAATACCGCGTAATGCTCCGCGGCCAATCGCTGGAGATCATCGCCCGTCGGCGCCTGTGGAACAGGAGGTGAGAGGTCAAGCCGATCAGCCAGCAACACCCAGCGCCAGAACTCGAACGGCGAGACGGGATCAGGACGATCCGGAGCGATTTCAATCGCCAGCGACGCCTCTGGCGCGGGGGCGGTCGCGTCGCGCAGCGGATCGGTCCATGGGACGTTGCGCCAGACGGGTTCGAGTCTTCGGCCTGCAATCTCCATGAGGCCTTCGCCGTCGTCGGGCAATCGCGCCAGCAGGTAGGGCCCTTCTCCAGCCAGCACATCAAGCGCGGCTGAGGTGTCGTCGGATCGATCGACGGCCCGGATGTTCAGGCGTCGCGGGTCAGCGGTCCAGCTTGCTGCGGTGGCTTGCGCATCGCGGGAGATCCATGCCACAACGCCGGTGAATTCCCGGTCATCCGCCAGTCGGATCTTGAGCGTCTGCGGCCACTGATCGCCGGGGCGCTCCGCGGTAAGCGGCAGCATCATCACGCCTCCGCGAGGCGCGAGAGGATTGATGATGGCGGGGCGAACGCCCTTGACGGAATCAGCGTGCGCTGTCGGCGCGTGAACAAGCGCGACGGCCAATGCTGCGGCGCACAAGCGGTGAAAAATGATCACGACCGCCTCCCGCGTCTCTTCTCGACAAGCGCACATGCCTGTTCAATCGCGGTTTTCAGATCGTCGTTGACGATGAACGCGTCATACGCGCCGCTCTCGCGGGCCGTCTTGATCTCATGCTGGGCCTCATCGAATCGGCGTTGAATGGCCTCATCACTGTCGCGGCCGCGGGCACGAAGTCGGCGCAGCAGCTCCTCATCGCTGGGCGGAAGCACGAAGAGCATGAATGCGTCCTTGAGCTTCTGTTTGATCTGCAGCGCGCCTTGCACGTCGATCTCCAGGATCATCAGCCGACCCTGCGCAAGCTGCTCAAGCACCGGGCCGCGAGGCGTACCGTACGAATACCGCCCGAACACCGTGGCCCATTCCAAGAGATCGCCGGCGTCGCGCCGACGGGCGAATTCCTCGTTGGAAATGAAGTAGTAGTCGCGGCCTTCCACATCGGCGGCCGTCTTGGGTCGCGTGGTGACCGACACGCTGAACACGCCGCCGAGCCGGCGCTCGACCTCGTGCGTGATCGTGGTCTTTCCAACCCCCGATGGGCCGGAGATCACCAGCAGCAATCCAGCGTTGTGTGCAAGCGACGGCTCGATCATCCGCCGCAGTGTAGTGCATCGCGCCGCGGTTCAGGATCGTCGACACGGTACACTTGCGCCTCGGCTGGGTCGCCGGGTTTCCGGGCGGCATGAACTCCGGCCGCGGAGCGGATGCCGTGAGCCCCATTGTGCTGGCCACATACCTGGTGCAAGCCGTCAGCAGCGCGATCACCGCCGCGGTGCTGCTGCGCTTCTGGGGCATCTATCGCCGCGAATACCTGCGGCTGTGGGGCTGGTCCTGGGCCGCGCTGGCGACGTATCAATGCGCGGCCGGGGTCGCCTTCGCGCTCTCGGGCGTGATCGCCGAGCCCGCGCACCCGTTGCGGGTGCTCGCATCCACGTTGTCGCTGGCGGCGACCGGCGCGCACATCATCTGGCTCCTGCAAGGCGCGCTGGCCATGCTGCGGCCGGTCGATCGTCCGCCCTCGCGCGGCCGGCGGGTCATCGCGCTCTCCGCCCTGGGCATCACCATCGCCGCGGTGCTGGTCATCGCGGCGACGTATCCATTGGAGATCGATGCGCGGCGGCTGATCCGCGCGTGCGTGCATTCGGGCGCGTCGGCCATCGGGTTCAGCGTCGTGGCGATCCTGCTGCTTCACCGCGCCACGCCCCGGCGGGGACTCGGCACGCGCATGCTCGCCCTGGGCGCGCTGGCGTTCGCGGCGGCGCAGATCATCTGCCTGGGCATCTTCATCTACGACATCGCCTACGCCGACCGATTGCTCATGGTCGAGTACGCGGGCCTGTTCAACGGCCTGGTGCAGGTGGTGATGTCGCTGGGCGTGGTGATCTGGCTGT
>CAZCGB010000205.1:0-5759 GCA_964498045.1 uncultured Isosphaeraceae bacterium | reverse complement strand
TGCGGATTCGAAGATGCGCCCAGCGAACATGCGCCGGCCGCCGCAAGCGCCGCGGCCGAGGCGATGCTCCGGCCGCGCGGCTTGCGCAGGCTCGAATTGTGTTTTGTCGGTTTCATGCGTGACTCGATCTGGTTGCGAGGGACAACACCAAGGTGATCAGAACTCGAACTGCGCCCGAAGACTCAAGGAAAGGTCGATGCCTGCGGTGTAGGACGTGTTGAGGACGTCGCTGCCGATGTATTGCGAGCGATACACCGTCTGAATCTCGGGGTTGGTCAGGTTCTTCGCCTGGAATTGCAGGACGAAGTGCTTGCCGAGCTTCTGCGAGATGGTGATGTTGAGCGAATCAACGGGCGTGGCGAAGATGCTGGGCACGAAGTTGCCGTCCGCCTCGCCAGCGCCGGCCACCAGCGTGTCGCCGGTCATGGTGTAGAACACGCCGAACTGCGTGCCTGTTGACTCGAACTCATACGTCAGGAACAGGTTGTAGATGTAATCCGGCGCGCCAGTCATCGGCCGCGACGACATGGGTGCCTGGATGGCGGGCGAATTGAAGCCGGCGATCTCGTCGGCGGGCAGGTTGACGTTGGAATCGATGAACGTCGCGTTTGCGCCGAGCGTGAGGCCGGTCATGCCCTTCCAGATCTGGCCCATGTCCTGCCGCGCCTCGAGTTCCCAGCCGTGCAGTTCGCCCTTGGGATAGTTCACTGGCGTGGTGTAGGTGAATCCGGCGACGCGCTGAACGTATTCGATGGGGTCGATGATGTCCTTGTAGAACCACGACACCGAGAACAGTCCGCCGTCATAGGGCGTGTAGTCCAGCCGCAGGTCGTAGTTGGTGACGTCGCTCATCACCAGGTCGGGGTTGCCGATGAAGATCGGCCCGCCGAGAAACTCCTGTTGAATCACCGGCGTAAGCTCCTTGAACGTCTGCCGCGCGACCGTCTTGGCGTACGAGCCGCGGAACGACATTTCCTTGAACGGCGTCAGCACGAAGCCGATCGAGGGAAGGACGTTGTCCTGCGAATAGTCGACGTCAGCGTCGCCGGGATTGAGGGCGACTGGCGCGGTCGCCCCAGGCGGAAACCACGTGGCGTCCTCCTCCGGGATGTTGACGATGCCGATGCTGGTGTCCTCGAACCGCGCGCCGCCGATGATGTTCAGGAATGATGACAGCGGAACGTCGGCCATGGCGTACCACGCGCTGATGGTCTGGTCGCCCTTGTAATCCACGTCGACGTACGGCGGGCCGTCGGTGATGGGGTGATTCTCGGAGGGAAACGCCGCGCTCCACGGATCGTCGAACTCGCCCACGAACTGGGCGGTGTTGTCGTTGAAGTTGCTGAACGTGTCCTGGTTGAAGTTGCGCTTGGTGTGATCGTTGAACGCGCCGAACTTGAGGTAGCCTTCGTCATCAGTCCATTGCGTGAACGGCAGTTTCAGATTGAACGCGTATTGATTGCTTTGTTCGTCGATGGTCTTCCAGATGCGCTGGAAGTTGCCGAGCGTGAAGTTCGCGGCGGGCTTGAACGGCAGATGCACCGGATCGGCGATGAACGGCGGGATGACACCCGGCACGCCCGGATTGAACGATGCGGGGTGCCACAACTCGCCGAACTGCCGCTTGTCGGGCTGATTGAGGTCGGCGGTGTTGTTGGCGACGATCCAATCGAAGACCGGCGCCTTGAGGTTGAACACGTCGTCGATGCCGAAGTCGCCGATCGGAAATTCATGCTTGCCGCTGAGCTGGATGGTCTGCGTTGTGCGCTCGGTGTACGTGAGCGTCTCAGTGCGGATGTACGGCGCGGCGGTGACCTCCGCGGAGGTGTTGCCCGGCCCCGTCGGATCGTTCGGGTCGTAGCCCGGAAAGAAGAACTCTTTGCCGCGCGTGTCGACGGCGAGCGTGGCGGTGTCATCGGTGGCCGACGTGTAGAGGTAGGTCAGGTTGACCGAGTGATGCTTTGATTCGACGCCGAAGGTCCCGAGGCCGCCCCAGTTGACCGACTGCGTGCCTTCGGTGACATCAAAGAGTTTCGTCTTGAAGTCACCATCGGAGGGCGTGCCTTGAATTGTTTCTGGCACGAGCCCGTTGCCGGGAGTGGTGACCCAATAGGAGTTGTCGACGCCGTTGTCGAAGAACGCGCTGTCGCGTTCATAGAAGAAGCTGGCGAAACCGCCGATCTTCACGCCGTTGTCGAATTCATGCTTGCCGCCGATCTCACCGGACCATTTGTAATCGATGGGGGCTTCGCCTTCCGACACGCCCGCCGCGCCGGTCCAGTTCTTGCCCAGATTCTGCCACTGCACGTCGCGGCTGCCGTCATCGCGGCCGAGGAAGTTCACGCCGCCGCCCTTGTACGTCAGAAAATCGTTGCGGCCGGTGACTTGCGAGTTGTAACCGACCTGCCCTTTCAGCGCGAAGATGGTCTGATCAGGAATGCCCTTGAGAAGGACGTTGACCGCGCCGCCCGAGGCATCGCCCTGCTGATCGGGCGTGAAGGTCTTGCTCACCTGGATGCTGTCGATGACCGTGGTGGGGAATTGATCGAGCTGCACCGCGCGTTTGTCTTCGTCGGCGGTCGGCAACCGCATGCCATTGATCTGTGAGTTGACGTACCGGTCGGGCAGGCCGCGCACCACGGCGTACTTGCCGTCCTGCACCGATGTGCCGGCGATGAGGTTCAGCGCGCTGGCGGCGTCACTCGCTCCGGCCTGGCTCATGAGTTCCGCGCTGATCGAGTTCATCAGCGCGGGGCTGTCCATGCGGAGCTTGAGCAGCGCGCCTTCCGAGCCGCCCACCTGGATGTCCTCGACAACGAACTCCTCCATTTCAGTGAATTCGCCCGGCAGCGACATATCGACGTCTGCCAATTGACCCGACGTCACCGTCACATCCGCCTTCACCTGCCGTGCGTAGCCTTCCTTCGAGAAGGTCAGCGTGTACTTGCCCGGCTTGACGTCGCTGAGGACGAATGTGCCCTGGTCGGTCGTGGTGGCCTTCTGCCCGGTCTCGACGATGGTGACCTCCGCGCCGCCGAGCGGCACATCGAAGTCCTTGTCGTACACCACGCCGCGGATGGAACCGACATCCTGCGCCGCCACCGCCGCGATGAGTGGAAGCGAGCCCGCGAGAGCCAGCCAGCGCGCGTTTACCATGGCTGTTGCAATCCCCCGCGGGTCCGACGAATCAGGCTCCAGAGCTCCGCGTCAGGCTCGACGCCGCCCGCCGCCAGCGAACAGCAGGTCGAGACCAGGTCCTGGGCCCGCGGGCGCGCATTCGGATTCGCAGCGCCCTCGACCACCGCCTTTTTGTACACCGCCATCGCAGAAGGCATGTCTGAGAGCGCGCAATACGCCTCAGCGATCGGTCGAAGCGCGCTCGCCCTGTAGATGTCAGCAATGGATTTCTGCTCTGATTGGAACAGCGCCATGGCGGCGAGAATCTCTTTTCGCGCGCCTTCGGCATCGCCGGCAAGGGCGCGCAGCCGAGCCATCTTGCCCATCAATGCGACCTGATCGTCTGCTTCCCACTGGTGATGATCGACCAGATACTGCGCATCACCGATCAGCGTCAACGCCTTGGCGCGGTCCGAACGTGCGGTCGCCACGTCCGCCATCGCGGACAGCACATCAATGCGGACAGGGAGCACATTCCGTTCCAGCGCCTCTCTGACCGCTTGCTCCACCGCGTCGCGGCGAGCCTGGTTGTCGTAAAAGCGGCCAAACAGGACGACGCACGCGTCCAGCGCATTGCGAATGCGATCGAAGTTGTTCCCCTTGAGCACTTCCTTCAGCGCGTTGAACTGTTCATCAAAGGTCGTATCGCTGGCGAGCAGCGCCAGAACCTCCGCCACCTTTCCCGCTTCGGCATCGACGACATTCGCCTCCAAGGCACTCGCTTCCTGATTGCGTCCCAGGAGGGCATGCGTTCGCGCGATCTTGACCAGGATGACGTCGCGCCTCCAGTCCTCGGCGTTGTCAGCGATCTTGCTGGCCTGTTCAAGTGTGCGTTGCGCCTGCGCGACTGCGTCGTGCTGCGCGCAGTAGAACGCGAAGTCAGCGTAGCCGCTCCCCCGCTGCCAGTCGGCGATGCCCTCGATGTACCGCAACGCTCGCGCCGGCTGATTGAGCTCGAAGCACGTCGTCACGACCGCTTCCTGCGCGCGAGAGCGGTTCTTGATGTGCGGGTTCACCGGCATCGCCGATGCCGCGTCGTACGCGACATCGAGCAGTTCAAGTCTGAATGCGGAGATTGGCTGGTCTGCGACTTCGTTGACCGTGGCCGCCGGAGCGGTCGCCAAGGTCGACTGCGCGAAAGTCATCGACGGCCGCCAGGCGATCATGGCTGCGGACACGAACACGGCGGCTGAGAGCTGACGCTTCATGAGATTTGTCACAGATGAAGGCAAGGAATCCGGCGGCGAAGGTCGCCCTCTGCCGCCGGTGATATCGAACGCGTACAAGCAATCACAAAACCGGCCGTGTGGAAAGACGCGTCACGGGCACGCGCCCCATGCGGTGATGACCGCGAGCAGATCGGCGACGTTGATGCTGCAGTCGCCGTTGACGTCAGCCGCGCACGGTGTGGACGGGCAGCCTGCGCAAGGACCCCATGCGGTGATGACCGCGAGCAGGTCGCCGACAGCGACAGAGCCCGAGGGGTCGATGTCGGCCGGGCAGGGCGCGACGCATGCGCCGACGGCGAGGAAGCCGAACGCGTCGGTCGCCGTCCATCCGCAGAGCCAGTTCTCATTGGCGCCGAAGCCTCCGCGATAGTTGGCCGGCGTGAAGAAGCCGTCGTTGGGGGCCGCACCAGCGCTGGTCACCGCGTCGTTGGCCGCACGCGGATCAATCTTTGTGACGCGCACCAGGACCTGCGAGCCAGTCAGGGTGACCGGGGCAGCGCGTGTGAGCGAGACGATCGGCATGTTGGCGGCGACGACGTTGTCCTTCGCCGGGTTGCTGCCGCCGGCGATGGTGACGCCGCGGGCGTCTGATTCGGTGTACGCCGAGGCGAAGAGGTTTCGGTAGAACACCGTGTCGGTGATCTCGGCGAGTTTGCCAGAGACCTGCGCGGTGTAGCGGGCCGCCGCGTTGTTGCAGATGTTGGGCGCGCCGGTGGTTTCATCGGCGGCATAGGTGTAGTTGGTGGTCCAGGTCTGCGGCCAGGTCAACGTGCCGTTGAAGCCGTAACCGTGCGCGCCGTCGCCGTCGATGTTGTCGTTCTTGACGACCTGCTCGCCGGTGTCCATGAAGATGCAGTTGTGATACTGCACGCGTGCGTTGTCGCGCCAGGCGGTGGCCTGGTCGCCCGCGCTGGGCTGGCCGACCACGGTGAAGTTGTAGATGGTGGCGGTGGTGACCGGCTGGGCGTCGGAGTCCTCTGCGCCATCGGTCTCGAACGAGTTGTCGCCGACGCCCGAACCCTGGGCGGCGTTGTCGCTGTATCCCTGCACGATCAGGCCGAACTGCGCCTTGCCGCGCCAGCCCTGGTCCACGTCGAAGCTGTCATCGCCGACGTTCCAGATGTTGACGTACTTGAGGTTGACGGTGCCGCCCCAGATCTCGATGCCGTCATCCACGTTGTTCATGATCTCGATGTGGTTGATGTCGGTGGCACGGCCGACGCCGCCGAGGGAGAGGCCGTTCAACTCGTTGTTGAGTCCGACGACCTTGCCGCCGTAGCGCAATGAGAGATAGGTCACCGTGCCGCTGTCGTCGTTGTCCTGGTTGCCGCCGTAACGGACCTTCGTGTCGCC
>CAZCGB010000204.1:0-5766 GCA_964498045.1 uncultured Isosphaeraceae bacterium | reverse complement strand
GCGATACGTTCCGGCCGCTGTTCCCGACGAAGGTCGCGCTGGGGCTGGATGACTCGAACTATCCCAGGAGTTGGGAAGGCGAGCACTTCCCGAAGTCGATCGGCCAGCACCATTCGAACGGTGAGCACAAGGCCACGACGCATGCGAATCCGGAAAAGCCCGCAGTCAACACATGGACTTGAATCCCGCTGAGGCAGCATCACTTCAGTGATGCGCAGAGATTCGCTAGTATTCCCCCATGCTTCAGGAAGATTATCAGATCACCCTCGACGGTTTCTGCGGCCCGATGGATCTGTTGCTGTACCTGATCCGTCGCGCGGAAGTTGATGTGCATGACATTCCCATCTCGCGGATCACGGATCAGTACCTTTCGTTCCTGAAGCACGCCAGTGACGTCGACATCGACGTGGCGGGCGAGTTTCTTGTGATGGCCGCGACGCTGGTCGAGATCAAGTCTCGAACGCTCGCCCCCGCGCCCAAGCCCGGGGAAGCGAATGAAGGCGAAGCGGCGGCCGACGTCAGCGGCATGGAAGCCGCCGATCCGAGATACGAGCTCGTGCAGCAACTGCTTGCGTATCAGAAGTACCGCATCGCTTCCGATGATCTGGAGCAGCGACGGGCCGCGTTTCTCAATCGCTATCCCAGGCAGCCGGCACGTGCCGATGTCAACGCCGCCCTGGAATCTGCTGCACCTGTTGAGATCGAGCTGGAAGACGCCCATGTCTTCGATCTCTCCGAGGCATTCGAGCGCATCATGGCGTCGATCGACTTCGGCAAGTTCGGCGACCACATGGTCGAGATGGACGAAACCCCCATCGCGCTGCATCAGGAGGACCTCATCGACCGCCTGTCACGCTCGACCTCACGCCGCCTCACGCTGCAGGAAGCCTTTGAAGGCGCGACCAGCGGCAAGCGCATTGGCCTGTTCCTCGCGACATTGGAACTCACCAGGCAGCGCCGCGTCACGGTGATTCAGCCGGAGATCGACAGCGCGATTGAACTGGTGCTCAACGAAGATCCCACTGATGTGCTCGTGATCGATTCCGATGAGATCGCGCATTACGGCGAGAAACAAGCCTAGTCGGGCCGACAATCGTTCGTGCTGATGTGATTACTCCATTCCCGCAGCGCGTCGCAGCGCAGTCAGTTCCGACAAGGTCAGTTCTCGCCATTGGCCGGGCTGCAGGCCTCGCAGCTTGAGCGGGCCCATTTGCACGCGGCGCAGTTTCTTCACATTGTGCCCGAGTCGCGCCATCATGCGGCGAATCTGCCGGTTGCGGCCTTCCTTCAGCTCCATGGTCAAAAGCGTCCGATCCCGATCGCGCTTCTTCAACTTCAATCGCGAAGGCGACGTGCGCACGCCGGTGCGCTCGCCCTTGCTCACGCGCTTCTCATTCAGGAACAATCCCGCTTCGAGCTTGCGCACCGCGTTTTCATCCAGGGCGCCACCGACAACCACCTCGTAGGTCTTGTGCACCTCGTGCTTGGGATGGGTGAGACGATTGGCCAGTTCGCCGTCATTGGTCAGCAGCAGCAGTCCCGAGGAATCCATGTCGAGGCGGCCGACGGGATACAGACGCGCCCTTGATGGATGCTCGACGAAATCCACGACGCGCGGCCGACCTTCGGGATCGTCCGCCGTCGTCACCACGCCGCGCGGCTTGAAGAGCATCACATACACGTGCGGCTCGCGCGTCCTGATATGCCTGCCATCGACCGTGATGTGATCCTTTGTCGGATCGACCCATGCCGGCAACGTGCCCACAAGATGCCCGTTGACGCGCACACGGCCTTCCTCGATCAATTCCTCGCATGCGCGGCGGGAACCAACACCCGCCTCGGCCAGAACCTTCTGCAAGCGCGGGCCGCGATCGTCTTTCGTAAACTCATGCTGCGGCGCCGCGTCCCTGAGTTTTCGCTGCATGCGCGGAGTCGACCGAGGCTTTCGCGGCTGCGCAGACGTGACTGCCGACGGCGTCGTCGGCGCCACTGGTTTGCGATCAACAGCAGGATTGAAGCGGCGAATCGAAGGCATGGGGATCGATCGTAGGCGGCTTGCGCCCGCCCACTACTCCGGCAATCAGATCGGGACCGCCGCATCAATTCGACTGATTTCCAATATTCCCAGGTGAGCGGAGGAGAAGTCCCCGTGGCCAATCGTCGTGATCAGCATGCCGATGGGCGCGGTTTGAAGCAGAATGTGCATCCGGGGAAACAGCACCGATTGCAGCGTGCTCACAATAGCCGCATTCGTCGGGACGCCTGCATGGCGCGTGTGCTGATGGGGTTCAAGGTTCAACGCAGGTGCGCCGGCGGGCTGGGTGCCGTTTCCAACGCCGCCACGCAACTGGATTTCGCTGATCGCAGATGTATTCTTGATGCATGTCTTACGTATCGCTTCACAGATCGAACGTCCAGTTCGAGGTGACGGCGATCCTGATCGTGTTGTGCGCAGCCTTGGCCGCCGTGCTTCTGATGTTCATCCACCCTTGGTTCGCCATCATCGCATTCTGGCTGGGATTGATGGTCGCAGCCATCGCCGGTGTGGTGGAGTTGATCGTCAGGAGACAACAGCGGTTCGAGGCGCGCAAGGCCATTGCCGCACACCATTGCCCGGTGTGCGACAATGAGCTGCACGAAGAGCACGAGCGGGACGACGAGACCTCGACCTGGACATGCGCAGCGTGCGGCTCGGCATTCACAGGCGAAGGCGATGCGCTGTCCTTGAATGCCTGAGTCCGTACGTTCGCAGGGCCGTTTGTCACCAAGCGTGAATGACGCACGACGGTTGCGTTGTGCCGGGGCTTTCGCGCGGTATATAGATCGCGGCGCGCTTCGCAATCTTCAATTCGACGGCGCGGAGGGCGGCGACCCCGCCTCAGCGGTTGCCGCTTCGTTGTATTTCCTGGCCATGTCCAGCAGCAGGTCAAAGTTCGTGTACGGATCGCCGCCAAACCGCGCCCAGCGAACCCGGCCTTGTTTGTCAATGAGAATCGTCGCGTGCAGCTCCAGATCCTCGAAGTCGTCGAATGCGTGAAAACGCCTGGCATTGGCATGATCGGCGTCGTCGGAGAGCATGGTGAACTTCAGCTGCTTGAGCGCATCAGACGCGGCGTTCTTCTCCGGCGCCGCGCTGCTCATGGCCAGGATCTGAATGTCCGCGCCATCGAAGTCGCCGCTGCGCTTCTGGATCGCCTGCAACTGCTCCATGCAGTGCGGGCATTCCTCGCCGAGATAGAACACCAGCAGCACGTTGTGGCCGGCGAACTGATCGAGCGTCACCCTGGCGCCGCTTGAATCCCTGGCATCCAGCGGCGGAGCGGTGAAGGCCTGCCACCTCTCTGGCCCATGCGCCTCCTTTGCATACGCGCCAAAGTCGCGCTCCTCGCGCAACGGCGGCTGATCAGCGGCAAGCATCGGCTTGACGCCCGCGGCCTCAGCCAGCGACATCCAGCGGAGATCCTTGTCAGCATTCGACCAGACATGCAGCAGCCGGGCATAGGCATCGGACGCTTTCACGGAATCGCCCGTTGCGGCGTATGCGCGCGTGAGCCCGCTGAGGGCAATGCCGTCGTTCGGCACCATCTCCAGGGTCTTTCGAAACGCATCGATCGCCAGCCTCGGACTCTGCAAGTCGAGATATGCCTCACCCAGCACGTTGTAACCCACGCGCGGGAAATCCGGCGGGTCGTCATAGGACTTTCGCAGCACAGCTTCGCGCTCCGCAGCATCCATCAGCAGTTGAAGACCTTCGATCGTCTTGTCTTCCTTGAGTTGAATGAGCGCCGACACTTCGCGCCATTCGATCGCCCACTCCTCCTTGAGACGTCCATCCTTTGAAGCTTCCGCCTCCAATCCGCGCAACGTCGACAGTTGTTTCTTCGCCGCGAACACGTCGGAGGCGGCAATCTCACACAGGGCCATGCAATACGCCTTCCGCATCTTGTCCGCCGGCGAATCTGCCCATGGAATCGCGCCATCGCGACGAATCTCATCCCACCTTTCGAACTTCACCAGCGCCCGAATCATGCCAAGCTGACCACGTTCGCGAATGCCGCCCGCCTGCGAACGATCATCGTCGTTTTTCGGATCAACTGGAATGTCCAGCAGGTTTTGTGCATTGGCGATCGCGGCCTCGGCCATGCCGAGCTGCTCAAGCAGATACCCCAGGTAATGCACGTCGTGCGGATAGTTCCAGGTGTCCTGTGGGAACGCGAGTCGATCCTGCATGTACTGGCGTTCGACGCGGGCAGCGGTGTCCATCCAGATCGCCGCCTCGTGATACATGCCCAACTGGCTGTAGATGTGACCGGGCATGTGGCACGCGTGGCCGCTGTTTGGCGCGATGCGGCCGAATCGCAGGCAGCTCTCGAGCGCCTGATCGGCTCGGCCGATGTCATCCCAGTTGTGAATGCGATAGTGATGCGCACCCGGATGGTCCGGCTGGGCCGCGAGAATCTCGCGCACGATCATCTCCTGTCCAAGACGGCTTCCGCTGCCCATGCTGGCCAGCGCGAGTTGCGCTTTGGCCTCAATGTCGTCGGGGTATTTCAGGATGATCTCCTCCATTTTTTCAATGAACCCGTCCTGCAGTTCCCGCCACGCGTTCATCGACGTGTCCTTGGCCGGGCCTGCGTCAGTGTCGCGCATGGATTCCTCCGCTTCGATGTACATGCGCTCGCGCTCGGTGACTTTGCTTTTTCGCTTGATCGCCTCGTCAAGGAAGTCATCCGCACGTTTGCCCTGCGTCGAACGGGCCAGTCCCCAGTACGCCATTGCGCAGTCGGGATCGAGCTTCACGCACCAGCGAAAAGCCCGCTCGGCCTCGTAGTACCAGAAGTCGTGCAGCAGCGTGACGCCCTGGTCGAACCACTCCTGCACCTCGGGTGAAGACGAGGTGATCTGCATATGCGCATGACCGATGCCGTCCATCTTCCAGGGCTTCTGCCGCGGCCCTTCATCGAATGCAAGGCCGAAATGCGAATGGCCGATCTTGGTCTTGTCATTGGTCGTGGACTCAACCGCAGCCGGCTGTGCACGTGCGGCGGCCGACATCGCGATCACTGCGAACATGACAAGCCGAAGCGAAGCGAATGAACAGGCGGATTTGGGCATGGTTTTTCCGGGGCGTGCGTGCGAAAGCGATGCGACGTTGCTGAAGCGCTCGCCGGGCCCATCATCGCGAATCGGGCTGTTGCATGCAATGGTTGCGGTCAGCCAAGGTATGGTGCCGACCATTGTCGAGATGCCGCGGCTGGTGACGGGCCCATTCATGTCCGATTCACGCCGTGGTCACATCCATCGAATCGAGTTCAAACTGCGCGACCTCGTCGACATACGCGCTGGCCTTGTTCACGTTGTGGCCCGCCATGTCGCGAATGACCTTCCGCAGCCACGGCGACTTTACGGAGCGCGTGTTGAGGAATCGCGCGATGACGATGCCGGCGGGAATCGCCGCCGCACCGAGCGCGAGGTTGGCGATCACGTAGTTCCAGCCGAACGCCGCGTACGCATCGACGCCGAGCAACCCCTTGAACGCCACCAGCATGAGCAGCGACCAGTTCCAGATGGCGAGGATGAACGTCCACTTGGACGACCGCGTCAGCGACACGCGAAGGTCACCCAGGCGTTTCTGCGCGATGGTGACCGGCTCGCCGAGATCGACGCTGCGCGCCAGGATGATCTGCCGAATGATCGCGGCCAGGCTGGCGATCGAGAACGCCAGCAGCGCGGCCGCGGGCAGCGCGAACCTCCAGTCGCCGATGT
>CAZCGB010000203.1:0-5787 GCA_964498045.1 uncultured Isosphaeraceae bacterium | reverse complement strand
TCGAATCATTCTCACGGCCTCGGGCGGGCCGTTTCGCTCGTGGCCGGCTGAGCGCATCGCGAATGCCTCGGTTGAGCAGGCCCTGAATCATCCGACATGGAGCATGGGGCCGAAGGTGACCATCGACTCGGCGTCACTGATGAACAAATCACTTGAGATTCTCGAGGCACACTGGCTTTTCGATGCCCCGGCCGACAACATCGACGTTTTGATTCATCCGCAATCCATCGTGCATGGCCTTGTCGAGTATGTCGATGGTTCGGTCATCGCGCAGCTCTCTCCGCCCGACATGAAGACGCCGATCCAATACGCGCTGACATGGCCACGTCGAACTGACGGCGTTTCGCGCAAGGTCGATTGGACGTCGCTGCGCAAACTTGAGTTCGAACCAGTCGATCACGCCAGGTTCGCCGCGCCCCTGCTGGCGAAGCGCGTGATCAAGGCGGGAATTGACGGCGCGACTTCCGGCGCGATTCTCAACGCCGCGAATGAAGTCGCCGTGCAGGCGTTTCTCAATGGGATCATCCCGTTCGGCCGCATCGTGGAGTTGGTGCAGGAGGCTTTCGAGGGGATCGAATTCGGCCCGGTGCATACGATGCAGGACGTGATCGCCGCGGACCAGGCGGCGCGCATTTTCGTTCAGGATCGAGTGTGCGCAACACGCGAAGCGGCCGTCGGTGTTTCGCAGTGAAACCAGCCCTTGTTCGGTCGATAGGTATGGTTGCCTGGGCTGTGGCTTGATCGACGCTTCATGCGGATCGCCCAGGCCACTGTCAGCTTCCGGGCACTTGGAATACGGACTGCATGCTTCAAACGCTCTTCAACATTCTGCTGATCATCCTCGGTTTCGGGATCCTGATCTTCATCCACGAACTTGGCCACTTCATCGCCGCGAAATGGGCGGGCATTCGCGCCGAGGCCTTTGCGGTCGGCATGGGGCCGGTCGCGATCGCATGGCGCAGAGGCATCGGCCTGCGCTTCGGCTCGACCGCGCCCGATTATGAGAAGCGCGTGCAGGAGTTCCTTGCGACCGATCAGGCGCATGCCGGAGCGTCGTCCAAGACCGGCGACCTTCCTCGCGCCGATTTCTACCGCATCGGCGACAAGCTCGGCCTGGGCGAAACCGAGTACTCGATCCGCTGGCTTCCCATCGGGGGCTTCGTCAAGATGCTGGGACAGGAAGACGCCAATCCCAGCGCGGTGTCGGACGATCCGCATTCCTACAACATGCGGCCGATCGGCAAGCGCATGGTCGTGGTGTCCGCGGGCGTGATCATGAATCTCATCCTCGCGATCGTGCTGTTCGTGATCGCATTCATGGCTGGCGTGCGATTCCCGGCTCCCGTGGTGGGCGATGTTTCGACTCGACTTGCGGCGGGCACGACAATGCCCGAGAACGCCGCCGCGCTCGGCATTACCGATGTCGGTTTGCAGCCGGGCGATCGCGTGATCTCCATCGATGGCGATCCGGCGAAGACGTTCGCTGACCTGCAGATCGCCTCGGCCATGAGCAAGCCCGGAGCGACCTTGACTTTTGTCGTCGAGCGGCCGGGTGTGAAAGAGCGGCTGACGTTCCAACTGAAGCCGGAGAAGGACCCGACCACGGGCCTGCTCAGCATCGGGATAGCGCCGGGCGCATCGAGCAAGCTCGTCAACGCCGACAGCGATGAAGACGGCGCACTCGCACAACTGCTCGATCGCACGGGCCTCGCCAAAGCAGGCGTGACGGCCGGTATGACGCTGTTGACAGTCAACGACAGTGCGCTGACCGCGTATGGCCAACTAGCCGACGAAGCTGAGGGTTCCGCCGGCCAGCCGCTGCGCAGCACGTGGACTTTGATCGACAGCCAGGGCAAGCAAGGGCCGATCGTCCATGCGACATTGGATGTGCGCCCCGATTTCGAGGTGTACCCGCAGTTGAAATCGGATGGAGATGCTGGACTGCTTGGTTTCTCTCCGCTGACGCGATTTGTGCGGCCAAGCGAAGGCAGCCCGAATGCCGACATCATCAAACCTGGCGACGTGCTGATCCGACTCGCTGATGTTCCCTATCCGCGACGATCACAGTTGTTCGAGACCTTGAAAAAGCACCGGCGCGAAGACCTGGCGATGGTGGTGCTTCGCGACGGCGAGCAGGTTCCGCTCACCGTGCATGTGGATAAGAGCGGATTGCTGAGAGCGGAGATCGAATTTGCAGATGACCTGCTGATCACAGCACAACCGGTGCATGAATTCGCGCAGTATCGCATCGACGCGCCGGGAAAAGCGGAAACGGTGAAGTCCCCGGCTGGCCGCGCAGGATTGTTCTCAACAGGCGGCACGCGCATCGTCGCCGTTGCGGGCAATCCGGTGAACACTTGGGACGACTTGCGGCGAGCGCTTTTTGACGCCACAGCGGGCGCATCGTCCGAATCGTCGCTCACAAAAATCGCCCTCTCCGTGAGACATCCGCTCTCGGGGTCGCCGGAGGAGTCGACGACGATCGAGCTCGGTCCCAACGAGATCAAGCGACTCCGCGATCTGAAATGGCATGTCGAATTGCCGAGCTACGTTTTCGAGCCACTGTACACGGTGCGCAAGGGCAGTCCGTTGCAGGCTGTGGCCATGGGGTTCGAAGAGACCAAGAAGATGGTGCTGATGACCTACCTCACCATCGATCGGCTGATTCGCGGCAGCGTCGGCGTGGATCAGCTGCGCGGGCCGGTGGGCATCGTGCATATTGGCAGCAAGGTTGCCCGGGAAGGCCTGATGTACCTGCTGTTCTTTCTCGGCATGATCAGCGTGAACCTCGCCGTGATCAACTTCCTGCCCCTGCCAATCGTGGATGGCGGATTGTTCCTGTTCCTGGTGTACGAGAAATTCAAGGGGCGTCCGCCGTCATTGGCATTCCAGAACGTCGCGACAATCGTCGGCCTGGTGATCATCGGATCGCTGTTTCTCATTACCTTCTACAACGACGTGCTTCGACTGTTCACGTGAGAGCAGAAGGATCGAGGCAGCAGGCAACGATTCCTCACCACCTGCGAAAAAAAGCATCCCCCGCGCAGCCTTCTGAGCCATCTGCGCAGGGGAGCCGAAACAGGTCCTCGTCAGGTCGCAGGCAGCCGGGCCTACAACAGTACCATCACCGGGTTGACAGCCGACTGCCGTCGCACGCGGTGTTGTTCCGACCGGAGAGCCGGAAGTTGCATCGATCAGCATCTACAGATGAACGATCCTCGCGGTTCTGTCGAAATTCCCGACAATCCTCCAAGCAAGCGCATTCTTCATCTGTTCTGCGCCCAGCCCGCCGAGTGCGACTACACTGCAGATGTTCGAACATTGACCATCGGAGGTTCCCATGCGCATTGCCAGAACGATCTTGTTCATCGCCACCTTTGCCGCAATGACGATGTCATTGGCCGGTTGTTATGAGGACGCGGGCGGGAATGCGCCGCAGGCGCAGACCCCGGCGCCCGCTCCCAAAGAAGGCCCGATCACGAGCATGGGAAATCAGCCTGCCAGTTCGGCGTTGGGCAAGGCCAAGCGCACCGCCGGCAACATCGTCGATCAAGCTGAGCAGAAATCGCGCGAAGTCGCGGGCCAAGCCGATGAAATGATGAACCCCAAGCCATCGACTCCCCCAAGCGATGATCCGGCAAACAACCCAGGCTGATGACGTGACCCCCAATCTTCGGGGGTTGCCATTAGGAGCAGTTGATCAGCGTCTGAAGTTGTGCAGGTGACACCTTTCGAAGGGAATCGACGATCAGGTCCGGTTTCAGGACGTCGAAATCGGAAGCTCTTCGTCCACGACTGATCAACGCGACACAAGCCATGCCGCCTGCCTGGGCCGCCTGGATTCCTGCCGGGGCATCCTCAATCACAACGCATCGCTCAGGCGGGACACTGAGCCGCTTTGCCGCGACCTGGAACACCTCCGGATCAGGCTTGCCCCGCTTGACATCGCGTCCGCTGACCACCGCGCTGAATGCCGTGCGTCGATCAAGACGATCAAGCGTGAGTTCCAGGTTTTCGGGCGGTCCGGACGAGCCCATCGCCAGTGCGAATCCCGCTGATTTGAGCGCATCGATGAGATGAACCGCGCCGTCCATGGCCGGAAATTCCACGGCGACAAATTCGCGATACAGCGCTTCCTTCCGATCGTCGATTTCACGGATTCTCCGCTCGTCCTCAATGCCAAATGACATGCGGACAATCTCCCGACTGGTGCGGCCGAAGCCGGCGATGAAGTCCCGCTCGGTGTAGCTCACCCCGAGTTCCCTTGCCGTCTCGGTCCAACTGCGCAGATGCGCGTCGTAGGAATCGACCAGCACGCCATCAACATCGAAGATCACGGCCAGTTGTTTCGGCATGAGCGGTACACCGGAGGCGGAGAGATGCGTGAGTTCGTTCAAGCGCCCCGGACACTATCATCCTTCCTCAATCGTTGCCTTGGCGCCGCCTTGACTTGATCCCATGCAGACGCTGTCGGAAATTCGAGCTCTCCTTGCTGAGCGTGGCCTTCGACCCAAGCACCGGCTCGGCCAGAACTTCCTGCATGACAAGAATCAACTGCAGCGATTGGTCGCCGCGGCCACGATCGCGCGAGGCGACTGCGTGCTGGAAGTGGGGCCAGGCACGGGCACGCTGACCGAGGAGCTGCTGGAGGCGGGCGCCAACATCATCGCCTGCGAATTGGATGACGACATGGCGTCGATCATTGAAGATCGATTCGCCGCGGCGATAGCGACTGGCCAGTTGCGCATCGTTCGCGGCGATGCCTTGGGCAAACAACGCGAGCTCAACCGGCAAATCGTTGACCTGCTTGCAGATAACTCGTTCAAACTTGTCGCCAACCTGCCTTACCAGATCGCCAGTCCATTGATGACGACGCTGCTGATCGATCATCCGCGCTGCGTCGGGCAGTTCGTGACGATCCAGAAGGAAGTGGCAGATCGGCTGATGGCAAAACCCTCCACCAAGGCGTACGGGCCGCTCACCGTCATTGCGCAAGCGTTCGGCAATGTTGGCCGAATCGGCACACTTGGCCCAGGCTGTTTCTGGCCCGAGCCCGAGGTCGTCAGCGCCATGGTCTCTATCACGCCCAAGGCTCGTGATCGTGTGGAATTCGCTGGCGACGCCCGCGGGTTCGCCCGGTATGTGACGGAACTTTTCAGCAAGCGCCGAAAGCAATTGGGGACGGTTTTTGGCCGCTCGCATCCGGCATGGCCGCTGCTGGCCATTCGCGGCGTCGCGCCGGACGCCCGCTCCGAATCTCTGCACGTCGAGCAGCTGATCACGCTCTGGACGCACACGCGCGAAACCCGCGCCGAGCGCATTGGCATCCACCGTGCTGCATGCCCGGGCGCGCCCGATCAGAATTCGGCGAAGCCCAATGAGG
This sequence comes from uncultured Isosphaeraceae bacterium, assembly GCA_964498045.1. Taxonomy (GTDB): domain Bacteria; phylum Planctomycetota; class Phycisphaerae; order Phycisphaerales; family SM1A02; genus DATKJG01. Next base: position 404 of record CAZCGB010000203.1, on the reverse strand, counting down.
CGCCAATGCTGTAGTCATCTTCCACAGCGTCGTATTTCACCTGCACGGTCAGGTCGAAATCCGGAAAGCTGCGCGTCAGCTTGAAGTTGAGCGATTGCAGGTCGTTGAACACGAAGTTGTACTGCGGCGAGAACGTCAGGCTGTACTTGTTTGTGAGCTGATACTGCCACTCGACGCCAAGCAGTTCCGTATCATCAGCCTCAATGACGCGATACTCGACGTACGTCGTGAAATACGGCGTGTGGCGAAGCACGACGCCGACCGATCCGCGCGCGAACAGGTGCTCATCGAGCACATACGTCGTCTCGCCGACCAGCGAGAGCGAATCGCTGAGCAGCCACACGGCCGAGGCATGCACGCTGTTGCCGAACTGCGAATACTCCGGCCGATAGTCGAAGAATTGC
>CAZCGB010000202.1:0-5789 GCA_964498045.1 uncultured Isosphaeraceae bacterium | reverse complement strand
CACCTCGTGCTGTGGTTCCTCTCGTTCCTGCACGACTACGTGTTCTTCGACTGGGGCCTGGCGATCATCGGCCTGGTGATGGTCGTGCGCGCCCTGCTGCACCCGCTCACCAAGCGCTCGCAGATCAACATGATGCGCTTCGGCAAGCAGATGCAGGCGCTCAAGCCCGAGATCGACAAGCTGCAGAAGAAGTTCGGAGCCGATCCCAAGCGCATGCAGCAGGAGCAGATGCGCCTCATGCGCGAGCATGGCGTGAACCCGCTGCAGATGCTCGGCTGCCTGCCCATGTTCCTGCAGATGCCCATCTGGATCGCGCTGTGGGCCACGCTGTACCTCGCCTTCGACATCCGCCATCAGCCCGCGTTCTACGGCGTGTTCCAGCTCTTCGGAAATTGGCCGTTCCTCTCCGACCTTTCCAGCCCCGATTCGTTCATCCCGCTTGGCGCAGGCTTCAACATCCCGCTGGTCGGCTGGCACGTCAACTCCATCAACCTGCTGCCGATCCTCATGGGCGTGGTGTTCTTCATTCAGCAGAAGTACATGACGCCGCCCACCACGGCGAACATGACGCCCGAGCAAGTGCAGCAGCAGAAGATCATGAAGTGGATGACCGTCGCACTGTTCCCATTGATGATGTACAAGAGCCCCAGCGGACTGACGCTGTACATCATGACGTCATCGATCATCGGCATCATGGAGAGCCGGTACGTGCGGAAGCACATTGATCAGCTGGACCTCTCGCCGGCCGGCATCGCCGCGGAGAAGGCCAAGAAGCCCAAGGACGCCTTGGCCCGCGCGTGGGCTTCGCGCCTGGAATCGATGAAGGAGAAGCAGCGCGAGGCCCAGCAGAAGTCGTTCAAGAAGCGCAAGTGATCGCGCCGGCCACCATTCTCGCCATCGCGTCGCCGCCGGGGCGATCGCTGCGCGGCATCATCCGCATCAGCGGCGCGGCGGCGTTCGATCTGCTTGGCCCGCATGTGCAGTTCACCACTGGCGGCATGCGACGCGGCGAATTGACGTTCGATCAAGGCGATTCATTCAGCATTCTCGTCCTCGCGTCGCGCGGGCCTCATTCCTACACCGGCGAGGATTCGATCGAACTGCAGATGCCGGGCAACCCCGCGCTGCTCGAGCGCGTGATCGATGCGCTCATCGCCTCCGGCGGCGGGCGAGGAATCGACGTCCGCCGCGCCGAGCCCGGCGAGTTCACCGCGCGGGCGTTCCTCAACGGCCGGATCGATCTCACCCAGGCTGAAGGCGTCGCGGCGACCATTGCCGCGCAGTCCGATGCGGAACTCGGCGCGGCTCGACTGCTCACGCTGGGCCGTCTCAGCGCCTTCGCGCACGATGCGGCTGACCGCCTTGCCGCCGCACTTGCGCTGGTCGAAGCCGGCATCGACTTCACCGATCAGGATGACGTCGTCGCCATCACTCCGGCGGACCTGCATGCGCGATTGAGCGATCTCCGCACGCGCATGGATTCGCAATTGCGGCACGCGGTGGGCATCGAACAGCTGCGCGCGATTCCCTGGGTGGCGATCATCGGCAGGCCCAACGCCGGCAAGTCCACGCTCTTCAACGCCTTGCTCGGCCATGAGCGCGCGGTGGTCTCGCCTGTGGCCGGTACCACGCGCGATGTGCTCGCTGAGCCGTTGACGGTCGAGACCAGTCACGGCCGGGCCGAGGTGATGCTCGTCGATCTCGCGGGTTTGGATGACGTTGATGACTCGTCCATGAACGCGCTGATGCAGGCGGCGGCGCACGCGGCGCTCGACCGCGCGGAGCTGAAGCTCCGCTGCGTCGCGATCGACGAAGAATGCGCTGATCCGCAATCCGACGAGATCGTCGTACGGACAAAGTGTGATCTCAATCGTTCGACACCCGCTCGCGGCGAAGCGCGCACTGGCATCCGAATCAGCGCCCTCACCGGCGAGAATCTCGACGCGCTGCGGACAGCCATTTCCGAGCGGCTGTCCAACCGTGCCGTGAGCCTTGCCGCGGACGCCCTCGCCCTTCAACCTCGGCACGAGGCGGCCCTTCGCTCGGCGCTCGCGAACATCGACGGGGCGCTTGGGCTCATCGCCGCACAGCATGAAAGCCGCGCGCTGCAGCATCCGGAACTCATCGCGTCTTCCATGCGCATGGCATTGGATGACCTCGCCGCCCTTGCCGGCGACATGACTCCTGACGACATCCTCGGCCGCATCTTCGCGAGCTTCTGCATCGGCAAGTAGGGGAAACGTCCAAACGTCCAGAAGTCAAGACGTCCAAAGGTTCACGGGCTTCGCATGCCCGCATCATGTGGATGTGTGGACGTGTGGACTTGTGGACTGTCCCTCGCGCAGCGACGCCGGCAGTTCTCGCGGTTTGCCCGCGCGATCAATGCACGCCAGCGTCGTCTCCGCCGTCGCCAGGAGAAGCCGATCGCTGGCGCGGAACAACTCATAGGAATGTTCGAGCTTCACGTGCCCCACGTCCTCGAGCGTCGTGCGCAGTTCAAGCACATCGTCGTATCGCGCCGGGCGCTTGTAGCGGATCTCCAGCCGGGCCACAGCCATGAACACGCCCTGCTCCTCCAGCAGCCGGTATTCGCCGCCGCCGGCGCGAAGCAGTTCGGTGCGCCCCATCTCGAACCACGGCGCGTACGCGCTGTGATGCGCGACGCCCATGGGGTCGCACTCGCTGTAGCGCACGCGGAAGGTGATGGAATGGGAAGGCATGGCTGGGTCAAACGTCAAAACGTCAAAACGTCAAAATAATAGAATCGAACGGCAGAGGTCCTTTCGACTCTCGACTTTCGGCGTTTTGACGTTTCGGCGTTTCATTCCGCCGCTCGCTTCAACTGTTTCCACGCGTCCCAGGCCTTCACGCCGCAGACCGTCGCGGGCGCGAACAGGATGAACCACTGGCCTTTCAATGCCGCAGCCAGCAGCGCGCATTCGAACGCGATGAAGATGAACGCCGTGAGCATGGCCCACGTCGGCCAATACCGCGGCAGGCTGACATCACCCGGCGGCCGACTCGGCGGCGAATTCAACGGCGCACGCCCGCCTGCAAGCGGCGCAGCGTCGCCTGGGCGGCTCATCGAAGTTGTCGTGGGCGTGAACACGCTCATCGCAGACGTATGTCGGAAGCGACTCGATGACCTGCGGATACCTTGAAGTTCAGTTCGTTTCCCCGTCCAGGCGGATTCGCAAACAAGAGATTACCGGCGGCGACGCGACGCCACAATGGACGTATTTCGCCCGGATGTGTGCTTGACCCGGCGATCTGTCTTCGCCGCCGAACCCGTGGACGGATTCGGCGACGCTGATCGATGGCCGACGTTCGTCGGCTGATCCAGAGGGCCGATGCGCGTCTTGACGCGCGAGAGGCTGCCGCGAAAGCGTCGGCGCAATTCCGCCTCCACCCCGCCGCGAAGCAGCCGATCGACCTCGAACATGGTCGCCGAGGAACTGACTTTGACATGCAGCACGCCGTTTCGAATGCCGGTCAACACCGTCTGCGCGGCGACTTCCTCGGGCAGCAGCTCCCGCCAAAGTTCAATCAACTCCCCCAGTTTCCGGTGGCTCTTCGCCGCGTCATCCACAGCCGCCCCGAGAACGGCGGCAATCGACAGGTCCCGAGGCTTGCGGCCGCGCCATTCCTGCAACTGCTTGATCTGGAGAAGCGGGTTGGGCATACGGGCATCCTCAAGGCGAACGACACACAGGATATCGAACGCCCGACCCTCGCGTGCCGAATAATGACGAGGAGCGTCGATTTCGCTTGCGTCTTCGCGGCAACGCGGCGAAAGTCCTGATGCACAAGCCATGCACGAAGCCGATCTCGAATTTCTTCGCGCCTGCCCGACCTGCGGCCTGACGCAGATCGCGCCGGAGACCGACGATCCTCCGCCGCACATGCGCGTCTGCTGCGCTCGATGCGGAACCGTGTTGCGCTCGCATCGCGACTTCGCCCGGCACGCGACGCTGACCGCTGCGCTCGCGCTTGCGGCATTGGTGCTGTACCCCGTGGCGGTGACCATGCCCATCCTCAAGGTGCAGCAGATGGGCAACGCGAGCGCCACCAGCATCATCGACGGCGTCATCACGCTGCTTGCCGACGGCGACATCCTTGTCGGATTGATCGTCCTTTTCTGCTCGGTGATCCTGCCGCTGGGCAAGCTCCTGGCGCTCTTGACGATGTCGGTCTTCGGCGACCGACTTGCGCACGGACACCGCGCGCTGACCTATCGCATCATCGATTTCACCGGACGCTGGGGCATGCTGGATGTGCTGGCTGTCGCGGTGCTGGTCGCCGCACTCAAGCTTGGCAACGTGATGGACGTCGCGCCGGGCCCCGCGGCGTTCACCTTCTGCCTGTGCGTGCTGCTGAGCCTGCTCGCCACCGCCAGCTTCGACCCGCACAGCGTGTGGGAACAGGAACCAGCGGCGAAAGGCGATGGTCCCGCCAAACCGAGGGAGGCAGTGGCATGAGCGACGATCACGCAACCACACGAGCGGTTGATTCCCTTCCGCGGGCCGTGCTGCGGCCTGTGCGGCGGCTGTCAGCCGTCTGGCTCGTGCCGCTTGCCGCGCTCCTGTTCGTCGGATGGCTCGGCTATCGCGGCTGGCAGGCGCGCGGCATCACCGTCATCGTGCAGCTGCAGGAAGGCTTCGGCATCAAACCCGGCGACGAAGTCCGCTATCGCGGCATCAATGTCGGAGTCATTGACGAGGTCAACCTCTCCGAAGATCTCAAGAGCATCCAGATCACCGCCCGAATCACCTCGCAGGCTGACCGCATCGCGCGCAGCGGCGCACGCTTCTGGGTCGTGCGGCCGGAAGTCGGACTCACGCGCATCGAAGGGCTCGACACCATCATCGGCCCGCGCTTTCTTGCGGTCCTGCCCGGCGATGACATCGGCGGCGGAATGGGGCGCGGGCGGCCGCAGCGGCAGTTCGTCGGCCTCGCCACTCCGCCGCTGGTCAGCGATCGCCTGCCGGGCGACCTGGACATCATCCTCGAAGCACCGCAGCGCGGCAGCCTTGTCGCCGGCGCACCGGTCTTCTACCGCCAGACGCGCGTGGGCACGATCCTCTCTGTCGGGCTTGCAGGCGATGGCGGGTCGGTCGAGTCGCATGCGCATATTCAGCAGCCGTATGTGCCATTGATCCGCGAGCACACGCGCTTCTGGGATGCGGGCGGCCTCAAGGCCGAGTTCGGCTTGACCGGCGTGCGCGTCGATATCGAATCGGCCGAGGCCTTGCTCGCCGGCGGCGTCGCGCTGGCCGCCGCGCCGCCATCGGCCGCGGGAGAGATCGTGCGGACCGGCCACCGCTTCCGGCTGGATCCTGAAGCGAAGGAGGAGTGGAGCAGCTGGAAGCCGCTGGTGGCGATCGGCAACTCGCTGCTGCCGCCGGGCGAGTCGCCGCCCACGCCGCTGCGCGCCAGCCTGGGCTGGCAGCAGGGCCGCATCATCTCGCGCGAGAAATCGGTGCAGGGCTGGCTGCTGCAGACCGACCAGGGCCTGCTCGGCCCGGCGGACCTGCTCACGCCCAGCGAAAAAGCTCAGCAGAACACCGTCGTGCTGGAAGTCGCCGGCCAGGTCGCGCCGCTCACACACGCCCCGACGTGGCAGAAGCACGGCTTGGCGATGGGCGAGGTGAACGTGCCCACCGCGCCGATCTGGCCCACTTCGCGCATGCGCCAGCCGACCGATGTGGAGGAATGCGTGGCAATTGCGGATTCATCGGCGACGCCGCTGCCCATCGCCGCCGCGCGATTGACGCCGATCATCGGCCAGA
>CAZCGB010000201.1:0-5793 GCA_964498045.1 uncultured Isosphaeraceae bacterium | reverse complement strand
CGTTGTCGGTATGAATCGGTGACCTTCGCGCCCGCCTCACCGCCCAACGTCGCCGCCAATGCTGCGGCGGTCTCGTCGTTGACGTTGCGGACTGCGACGCGCGCCTTGGTGATTTCACCGATCGCCGCCGCCAGCGCTTGGCGATCGCTCGCGGCGACAGCCTTGAACAGCCCTCGGGCTGACGAGTCCATGAGGTCGTTTCGTCGTCGCAACGCCGCGTCGAGGCTTGCTTCATAGTCGGCCAACTGCTGCGAGATGGCCTGCGATTGCGCCAGGTCGAGTTTCTGATCGCGAACGACCAGGAACAGATCGACGCCTTCGCCCTGCAGACGTCCGCGGCCGAGCGTATTCTGCCGCAGAATCCGCCGCTCAAGCGCCGGCCAGCGCTGACGCTGATCTTCGCGCAGAATCGCCTGCATGTCGGCGGCAAGCTTTTCACTCAGGCGTTTGCGCTCGATGCGCCACTGTTCGAGCCGCACGCTGGCGTCATCAAACAGCTTGGCCATCTGCGCGGGCTTCATCGGCTGCGACTGAAGTCGTTGGAGCTGGCTCGCCAGGTCCCTCATCTCCGCGTCGTACTTCTCTCGAATGGACGCGACGTTCGCGCCTTCCCCTGCATTCTGCAAGGCCGCCTGCATCTCCTCCATGAGCGCCGCGATCTGCCCGCGCAGTTCTTCGCGCTGACGATCGATCTCTGGATCCTCCGAACCCAGTGCCGCCTGGGCGCCTCGCAAGTCTTCGCGAACCTGTCGGAGCACACGCTCGAACTGCTCGCTGTGATCCTGAAGTATCGACTCGGCGATCGCGGACTGCTCGTCATCCAGCAGCAGCTCGCTTCTGAACAACGGCAGATCCTGCACGGTGTACTCGGGCGTGAACGCCGCTTCAAAATCGATCGCCATCGGCCCTTGCGCCCGCGCCGCAGCCGTCATCAATATTGTGAAAATCAGACTCAACAACAAGCGCATGCGAAAGGCTCCTGACATCGAATGATGCCCCCGCTGCTGCTCAACGAATGAGCCTGCGGGCGATTGCTCAACGGCGCGACGGCCCAGGTTCTGTGCGGCAATGCGCGTGAAATTCGCGGAATGGCCTCATGTCAATGCAGCCTTGATCTCTTCGAACTTCGGCATCACTTTCGGGTCGTCCGTCACCCAGGCGTAGTTGACCTTGCCGTCTTTGCCGATGACGAAAGCCGAGCGTTTCGAGACGCCCTTGAGACCCATGAGGTCCTCGTGCAGGACGCCGTATTTGCGCGACACGTCCTTGTTGAAGTCGGAAAGGATCGGGAAGGGAATCTTTTCGTCAGCGCGGAACTTGTCAGTGACGAACGGACTGTCGACGCTGATGCCGAAGACCTTGGCGCCAAGACTCTCGTACTGCTTCCAGTCGTCGCGCATCTGGCACATCTCGGCTGTGCAGACGCTCGAATACGCCAGGGGGAAGAACAGCAGCACGATCTTGTCTTTGCCGATCAGCGGCGCGAGATCGACCTCATCCTTGGGTTTCTGCGGGAGTTTGAACTCGATGGCCTTGTCGCCTTTGTGAACGGACATGATTGTCTCCTGTGTGGGGGAGGCATCGTAGCGGCAAGTCGGCGCGCGGTCGCGGCTCACGTCATAGGGACGCTGCGGGTATCTCCACGTTTCCATCGATCGGCGTGGGTGGGACGATTTGATAGGTCACAGTCGGCGGAGTTGCCGCCGCAGCGACCGCGCCCGTGCCGCCGATGCCGTAGCGGAAGACGAATCCGCCTTTGCCACCTTCGGAAGTCGCGGCGTAGAACACGCCGTTGTGGATCGCCGCGCTCCAGGGGAAGTATCCTCCTGCCAATTCCTGGAGGATGGTGAATTCGCTGCCATCTTTGTTCACACAGGCAAGCCCCTTGTCAGCAAGCACGTAGATCTTGCCGTCCGGCCCTTCGGCGATGGCGCGCGGCGAGAGCACTTCTGCGGGATCGAAGAACATCGAGTAGCCGCTGCCATCGCGCGCGATCTTGTACAGCACACCGCCGGTGGATTTGCCGCCGCTGGAGGCAAAACCGTACAGCAGGCCGTCGGAACCGAGGATCGGCGCGCGGTCGGCCATGCTGATGTCGCGTGGCGGGCCGTTGAACGTGCGCACCACCGCGTAGCCCGTGCCGTCCTTCTTCACCTTGTAGATGTTGAGGTCGGCCACGCCGTAGAAGAACCCGTCGCCGCCATCGACGAACGGCCCGACGCCCGTGTCGTTGACGCCACCGGGCACGGACGGGGCTTCGTAGACGATCTTGAAGTCGCTGCCATCAGGTTTGACGCGGAATAGGTGCAGCGGCGTGCGGTCGCGGCCGCTGATGCCGTACATCGCGCCGTCACTGTCCACGGCATAGATGACCGGTCCGCCGCCGTCCTTGTTGCCGGTGAACGCATGCGCGACCGCGTAACCCGAGCCGTCGCCGCCACAGTGGAACACCACGCCGTAACCTCCGGCGCCTTCGCCCGAGAGCGATCCGCTCACCGAGCCGTCACGTGCGACCCACAACGAAGTCGGATACGCGCCGTCGCCCCGGCTGCCTTCGAACGGATGCAGAATTCTGTATCCGCTGCCGTCGGGCTTCACCGAGAAGAGCACGCCCTTTTTGAATTCGCCGCCCTCGGTCGTGGCACCGTAGATCGTGCCGTCGGGGCCGACAGCGACGGCGGCTGGCTTCGCGCCATCGTCCTTGGCCGCGCCGAATTCGTACACCTTGCCGTATCCGGCCGCGCTGGGCGTGTTTGACGCGACCGGCTTGGGCAGGTTGTTGATCGCGTCGGCGGGAACGACGAAGCGATTCAGGTTCTTGTCCATCACCGCGAGGTAATCAAGAGAGCCATCGCCGCGGAATTGCATCGCCTGTGGGCAGTCGCCGGTGATGGTGAGAATCTCGTCGTACGTCGGGCCGGTGAAACCGTCGATCACGAGGGTCTTGCGGCCGTCGGGCGCATAGCCGGCGCAGGCGACATGCTTGCCGTCGGCGCTGAGCGTCAGCGTATCGATGCGCATGAAACCCAGGCCGACCGCGCCGTCGTGGACGATGTGTGAAGCGGACTTGCCGCCTTCCTCGGCGATGACGCCGATGCAGGCGTAGTGCGCGCCGTCGTCGCTCATCTTCAGATTGCTGATGCTGACGCAGTCGGGGCCGGTCGGCTTGCCGTCGAGCGAGACGTGCATCGACTGCGTGGGTTTGGTCACGTCCTTCACGGTGACGATGGCGATGTGCTTGCCGTCGGGCGTGAGGGCCATCGTGCCGACTTCCTCATCTCCGGGCTTGGGCGAGGGCGCATCATCGACGATGACGAACCACTCGTCAGCGCCGCGCGTGTTGAATCGGAAGTGCTGGCCGTCGGGACTGAAGGCGAACGAGCGCGGCTCGATGGCCGGCCGTGGCAATCCGGCCTTGCCGTCGATCACCGCATGCCAGCCGTCGCCCGCAGCGGCGAGGTAACCGAAGCGTTTGCTGTCGGCGGTGAACTGCAGCGATTGCTGATCGAGTTGGTTGTAGGCCGTCTGCTCCTTGCCGTCGTACACCACGACGTACTTGCCGTTGTTCATCGCCACGTAGGCCAGATGCTGGCTGTCAGGGCTCCAAGTGAAGGTGCCGCAGAAGGTGTAGTCGAGGCTCTTTTTGCCGTCGACCACGGCGTAGTTCACCGCGCCGCTCGCGGCGTTGTCGGTCGACGAATACGCGCAGTGCTTGCCGTCGGGGCTCAAAACGATGGCCGCGATCTGCTGGAAGACCGGCCCTTCCTGGCCGTCGATCACCGCGACCCACTTCTGCACTCGCATGGTGGGCGTGGGACTCGCCTCAGGCATCTTGCACGCGACGTACGCGCAGTGCGTGCCATCGTCGTTCAGCGCGATGGTCTGGATGATCTGGTACTTGGGTCCGGGCTTGCCGTCGTAGACCAGACAGTACTCCTCGGAGTTGGCGGTGCGGCCGACATACGCGCAGTGCCCGCCGGTCTTGCTGAAGTGTAGGTTGGCGACCTGCTTGTATCCCGGCTGTTCCTTTCCGTCGATGACCGCGTGCCAGACGTCGCCGTTGCTCTGGCTTTCGTCCTGACCCGCGTAGCCGACGTGCTGGCCGTCCGGGCTGAACTGCAGTTCGAGCGCGTACTGATACGGCCTCGAGATCGTGCCATCGACGACGATATAGGTCTTCTTGTCCTTCTGTCCCGCGTAGGCCAGACGATGGCCGACGGGCGCGAACGCGCCGATGGCGATGCGCTCGAATGTCGGCCCTTCCTTGCCGTTGAGCACCATCATGGCCGTGTTGGGGCCCCTGCTGGCGACGTACGCGAAGCGCGTGGCGTCCGGACTGATCATGAGCGAACTCGACCGGGGGTTATTGGTCGAATCGCCCTGGCCGAACGGTGAAGCCAGCTGCACGCTGCTGCAAGGCTGGCCCTCGTTGCCGTCGATGTACACGACCTGCCGCGTGCCGGCGTTGGACAGCAGCATGACGTGCGAGGCGTCTTTCGAGAGGGCCACGGCCTGCTGATTGTCGGGCATCGGGCCGAGCACGGTCTGCTTGACTGAGATTGTGCTGTCGGCCTCTGTCGGCGTCGATGCGCTCGCCGATCGCACTTCGGCGCCGGTCGTCCCGATCATCAATGCCGCAGCCATCGGCTTGGTCGCACGAGCGATGCGAAAACCGGCACGGGAAGTCGTCAACGACATCATCGCTGTCCTCCAAATGAATTGTGCGTGTCGGCAGACCCCGGCGCGTCGACTCAGGGGCGAGCGGGGATGGCGTGGCCGGCCACTTCGGAAAGACTCTACCACAGACGACGGCCATGCAGGTCGCCGTCGTCACGACTGATGCGCGATTGGTGCCGCCATCCGCATTCAGATCCAGTTTCTGCCGAACGCCGGCAAGGTCGCACTGTCGCCTGCTTGCGTGATCCACCATTTGGGCGGTGCGCATTCACCTTCGAGCGTAATGTTGGTCAGGATGTCCAACACCCTGCCTGCAACCGCGTCCGGCTACTTCGGCTCGATGGTCGAGTCCTACGACTCGCTCATTCAGCGCTGCGTGCCACGCTATCACGAAATGACCGATCGGCTGCTGGACTACCTGCCCGCGAAGGCTGATCGAATCCTCGAACTCGGTTGCGGCACCGGCAATCTCTCTTTGAAACTGGCGGCGAAATACCCCGGAGCGAACATCACCATGGTCGATGCCGCGCCGGAGATGATCGACCTCACTGGCGCGCGACTTCGCGAGCAATTCCCTTCAGGAACCGATCGTTTCACTTTCATCACGGCGCGCTTCGAGGACCTCGCCTCTCGCATTCCCCGCGCCCGATTCGACTTGATCACCTCCTGCATCAGCCTGCACCACGTGCGCGACAAGGCGACGCTGTATCGCTCGTTGTTTGACGCGACAGCGGCTGGGGGGGCCGGCACATTTCGTTTCGCCGACCAACTTCGCGGAGGAAGCGAATCTATTCATGACTTGAACTGGGCGCACTGGCTGGAATTCTGCCGCACGAAGGGAAACTGCAGCGAGGAGGAAGTGCAAAGCCTGCTCGACCACGCTGCGGCCCACGATCACTACACGCCGCTGCGCGAACACTTCGCACTGCTGGAGACGGCAGGCTTCACGCGCTGTGACTGTGTTTGGCGCGATCTGATCTGGGGCATCGTGACCGCCGATCGCGCTGATTGATTCAATGCGACGTCGGAGTGTGGTGATGCCGCAGGTCTTCCCACATCGCTAGCTGGAATTTCGCCATCGTCACCGCCTCCTCCAGCGACGTGCAGATGCCGATG
>CAZCGB010000200.1:0-5797 GCA_964498045.1 uncultured Isosphaeraceae bacterium | reverse complement strand
CACGCAGGCCATCGAGTGGCCGCTCATGGGACCGGGTTCGCTCGCGTCAACAGCGCCAAAACACGACGAGGACGACCTGCGCGAGGAGTCGCATCATGACCATTGAACGCAATCGATTCACCTCCTTTGACTTTCGCGGCGATCCGCGCATCCAGCCGGCGATGCCGTCGCGTCAAAACAGCCATGCGGCGGAGAGCCCGAACGGGGCGGGCACTGCGGCCAACAAGACGCGAGGTGGCTGGTGGCCTTTTCCCGGCCTGATCTTCGTGCTGTTGGCGACCAATATCAGCATCGTGTCCATCACTGCGCTGTACGCCGTCTCCGACACATCATTCGCCATCGAGCCCGACTATTACAAGCAGGCAGTGAACTGGGATCAGACGGTGGCGCAGCGTGAGCGCAACCGCGATCTGGGATGGGCCGCTGTCATGCCCACGTCGATCTCGAGCCAACCGGTTGTCCTGCGACTGCACGACCGCGCCGGCCAGCCTGTGAGTGGTGCTCGTGTGGAGATGATCGCATTTCACAATGCGCACTCGGGGAATCGTCTGAGCACATCGCTGGTGGAAATTGACCCGGGCATGTATCGATCGACCGAGTCACTTGTGCGAAGCGGCTCATGGGAAGTTCGCATCAGCGCTACGCGGGCCGGTGAGACGTTCACCGCCGTGCTTGCCCACATCGTTCAGGCCAAGGAGACCGAGAAGTGATCGCGTTGATCTCCGCCGTCTTCATCGCGAGCGTCCTGGGCAGCATGCACTGCGCGGGAATGTGTGGAGCATTCGTCGCATTCGCCGTCGCCGGCGATGGGCAAGCACGCGCGTCGCGTGCCGCGCTCAATGCTGCGTACAACGGCGGAAGACTGGTGACGTACGTGATTCTCGGCGCTGTCGCGGGGTCGCTCGGCGCAGCCATGGACCTTGGCGGATCCATGGTCGGCGTGCAACGAGTTGCTGCGATCGCCGCGGGAATACTGATGATCGGCTTTGGAGGCGTCGCCATCCTTCGCGCATCAGGTGTGAAGGTGCCGCGATTGCCATTGCCTCTCGGGCTGCAGCACATCGTGGCTGGGGGGCATCGCGTCGCGTTCGACCTGCCCCCGATGACGCGAGCGCTGGTGGTGGGTCTGTTGACGACACTCTTGCCCTGCGGTTGGTTGTACGCGTTCGCCATCACTGCAGCCGGAACCGCCTCGCCCGCGCTCGGTGCGCTCACCATGGCCGTGTTCTGGCTCGGCACACTGCCCATGCTCATCAGTGTGGGCTTGGGCGTGCAAGCCCTCAGCGGTGCGCTGCGCGCACGGCTGCCGTTGGTGACATCGCTGCTCATCGTGGTGGTCGGCGTGTGGACGGTGCTTGGGCGCATGACGTTGCCTGCCATGGCGATGCCGCCGGTGCGTGTCGCCGCCGATGCCGATGCCGCGGCCGCACACGTGCAATCGCTGAATGCCGAGGAGATGCCCTGCTGTGTTGCGAAGTGAGACACGCGATCCTCGACAGCGGACATCGCGAACGGCATCGCCGCCAATTGCGTGCGCACATTGCGGCGAGCCGGTTCCCGCTGGCCTTGTGGATGCGCACGCCGAGCGGCAGTTCTGCTGCAACGGCTGTCAAGCGGTGTACGACGTGATTCATCGTTCCGGACTTGCGCGGTACTACGCGTTGAGGCAGAACAGCGATGTTGATGCGGCTCCGGCGAAGATCACGCATCGGCGCTTCGGTGAATTTGATGATCCGACCTTTCGCCGTTTGTACGTGCGAGGAATCGGAGGTGAACTGGCCTCGGTCGATCTCTTTCTTCCGGCGGTGCATTGCGCCGCATGCGTCTGGCTGGTTGAGAAGTTGCCGGCGGTCTGTGAAGGCGTCATCGAGGCAAGACTCGACCTTCGCCGTGCCCTGGTGCGCATCACGTGGAATGAAAGGGACGTCGCACTGTCGGAGATCGCGCGAGCGCTCGATTCGATGGGTTACGCCCCGACGCCCGCTCGCTCTGCTGGCATGCGCGCGGCGCGACAGATCGAAGACCGTCGTCAGATGGTGCGCCTTGGCGTGGCAGGAGCGTGCGCAGGCAACGTCATGTTGCTGGCGCTCGCGCTGTATTCGGGGATGTTCGATGCCATTGATGCGCCGTATCTGCACCTGTTCCGCTGGGTGAGCATGGGCATCAGCCTTGTGTCGCTTGCCTGGCCGGGGCGGGTGTTCTTCATTGGCGCGTTGAACGCGCTTCGCACGCGCACGCTGCACCTCGACCTGCCCATTGCCATCGGCCTTGGCGCCGGCGCGATCTGGGGCGTCGTCAGCACTGTCCGGGGATCCGGCGAGATCTACTTTGATTCCCTGAGCGTGCTGGTTTTCGCATTGCTGCTTGGCCGCTTCATGCAGACGCGGCAGCAGCGCTGGACCGCCGATTCCATCGAACTCCTGTATTCATTGACCCCGACATCGGCGCGTGTCGTCGCAGATGTATGGGCCGAGTCAGCCAGCGAGGTGCCGATCGAGGCGGTGAGTCCGGGAATGATCGTGGAGGCGCTCGCGGGCGACTCGATTCCAGTTGACGGCGTGATTGTCCGTGGCGCTTCGCAGGTCGATCAGAGCATGCTGACGGGCGAGTCGCGTCCATTGGACGTGCGCGAGGGCATGGGTGTCGCCGCGGGCGCAGTGAACCTGTCGGCGACGCTGCGCGTGCGCGTTGAAGCCACCGGCGAGGCCACCCGCGTCGGACGCTTGATGAAGATGGTGGAGGAGGCATCCCTTCGCCGCGCGCCAGTCGTTCGCGCTGCTGATCGCATGGCGGGATGGTTCGTCACCGTCATGCTGCTGCTTGCGGCAGCGACGCTTGGAGTGTGGCTGTGGAAAGCGCCCTCTCAGGCGGTCGATCATGCCGTCGCTCTGTTGATCGTCACGTGCCCATGCGCGCTTGGGCTGGCAACCCCTCTTGCCGTGACGGTCGCCGTCGGCCGCGCCGCGCGTCGTGGAATGCTCGTGAAGGGTGGTGATGCGCTTGAACGTCTGGCGAAGCCGGGTGTGATCTTCCTCGACAAAACCGGCACCATCACCCACGGCCGACTCTCAGTCATCCAGTGGATCGGCGACGGCGATGTGCGACCGCTGATCGCGGCTGTCGAGGCTCATTCATCTCACCCCGTTGCGCAGGCGTTGATGCGCGATGTGCCGAATCGCCAGGAAATCAACGTCACCAGCTTTGGGCAGACAATTGGTGGGGGAGTTGAAGCTGTGGTCAATGGCTGGCAGATGGTGATTGGCTCGCCAGTGTTTGTGCGCGGCCGAGCGGCGCGCGTGACCGCCGCATGCGAGAACGCGGAAAGGCTGCTGCTTGAACAGGGACTGTCACCGATCCTGATCGCGATGGATGGTGAAGTCATCGCTGCGGCTGGACTGGGCGATCCGATTCGCGAAGGGGCATTGCAGGCCATCGATGCCCTGCGCCGAGGCGGCTGGGACGTGCGGATACTGTCTGGTGACCACCAGGAAATCGTGTGCCGAGTCGGCCAATCACTTCGGTTGGCTGTTGAGAACTGTCGTGGAGGCGTTTCGCCTGAAGGGAAGTTGCTGGCTATTCGCGAGGCATTGCAACGCGGCGTCCCTGTCGTGATGGCCGGTGACGGTGTGAATGACGCCGCCGCGCTGGCGGCAGCGACCGTTGGCATAGCCGTGCATGGGGGAGCTGAGGCCAGCCTCGCTGCAGCGGATGTCTATCTCAATCGCGCCGGCTTGCAGCCGATCGTCGATCTGATCGAAGCGTCGCGCCGGACGATGCACGTCATCCGTCGCAACTTCGCCTTGTCATTGTTCTACAATGTGCTGGCGGCGGCATTGGCGATCGCCGGCGTGATCAATCCGTTGATCGCGGCCCTGCTTATGCCCGCCAGTTCGCTCACGGTCGTCACCTCATCATTCCGGGCGCGGACGTTTCAACGGGAGGATCGACGATGTCGGTGATCTTCATCGCCCTGCCTGCCGCACTTGTGCTCGCCGGACTTGCGGTGCTCGCCTTCGTGTGGGCGGTGCGACAGGGACAATTTGACGACCTCGATACGCCCGCCATTCGGGCGGTGCATGATGACGAGTGACCGATGTCGCGCGCCAAGCACGAGTGACTCTCGAGTCAAGCGAGCCGCTCGTATGCCTCAGGCGCAGCGAGCTTCTAGCGTCTGGCGATCTCGATGAAGTGCTTGTCGGTCGAGCCCGTGAAGATCTGTCGCGGACGTCCGATGCGCGAATCCGGGTCGGCCTGCATCTCCAGCCACTGGGAAATCCAGCCCGGAAGGCGGCCGATGGCGAAAAGCACGGTGAACATGTTCACGGGAATGCCGATCGCCTTGTAGATGATGCCGGAATAGAAGTCGACGTTGGGATAGAGATTGCGAGAGATGAAGTACTCGTCCTTGAGCGCGATTTCCTCCAGGGCGAGCGCGATCTCAAGCATGCGGCTGTGCACGCCGAGCTGCTTGAGCACGTCATCACAGGCCTTCTTGATGATCTTGGCCCGGGGATCGTAGTTCTTGTAGACACGATGGCCGAACCCCATGAGACGATCGGTGCTGCCCTTGGCCTTGGCGCGGGCCACAAAGTCCGCCACGCTGCCGCCGCCGGCGTCAATCTCCTCCAGCATCTCGATCACCTTCTGATTCGCGCCGCCATGCAGCGGTCCCCACAGCGCACTGATGCCCGCGGAAATGCACGCGAACAGGTTCGCATGCGAACTGCCCACCAGCCGCACAGTGCTGGTCGAGCAGTTCTGCTCGTGGTCGGCGTGCAGGATGAGCAGCGTTTCCAGCGCGCGGGCCACCACCGGATCAACGTGGTAGTCCTCGCACGGTGTGGCGTACATCATGTTCAGGAAATTCGACGTGTAATCAAGGTCGTTACGCGGGTATACCTGCGGTTGTCCGATGGAGTGTTTGTAGGAATAGGCGGCGATTGTCGGCAACTTGGCAAGCAGCCGAATCACCGCGCCATGATGATCCGGGTCGGTCTCATCGAGCAGCTCCGGGTAGAACGCCGACAGCGCCGCGACGACCGCAGCACAGACAGCCATCGGATGCGCCTCCTTGGGGAAGCCGCTGTAGAAGCGCTTGATATCCTCATGCAGCATGGTGTGCCGCGTAATCTCGCCGGCAAATTCATTCAGCGATGTGCGTTTGGGCAGATCGCCGTTGAGAAGCAGGTACGCAGTCTCAAGGAAGGTGGCCTTCTCCGCGATTTCTTCGATGGGAATGCCGCGATACTTGAGAATGCCGCGCTCGCCGTCAATGAAGGTGATCGCACTGCGGCATGAGGCGGTGTTGCCGTAGCCGGGATCGAAGCCGACCAGGCCGGTGCGACTGCGCAATTTGGTAAAATCGATCGCGCGCTCGGCTTCGGTGCCCTGAATGATCGGGAATTGTTCCTGTTTGCCGTCAATGGTCAGAGTCGCAAAGCGTCCGGCATCGAGTGCGGCGGCCGGCGGCGCGGTGGGCTTGGTGGTGGTCATGGTGGTCATTGTTATGCCCTCGGGCTCAATGGCAAGTGCATTGGATTTTGATTGCCCATTCTTCCGCGTGCGGCCGCAACCGCACACGAGAATCCGACCCTGATCGTAAGGATGAAAAAGCCGCCAAAGTCCCATTTTGTCGGGGTATCTCGCCATTGGTCAAATGGCGGTTGACACTGTAGCGCGTGCGCCTATGAGCGGACGGTCGCGATCGCCTGATTCGTCCGACGCATTCATGAACATCACGTGCATCGAGAGTCAGTCCCTAATCTCTTGCGGGCGGTGACTCCACCGCGTCGGCCTC
>CAZCGB010000199.1:0-5811 GCA_964498045.1 uncultured Isosphaeraceae bacterium | reverse complement strand
CGCGACGGCTGCTGCGCGGGAGGCGCGCGTGGTGTTCCACGCCCCGCACTCGCGCTGGAGCTGCGCGACCATCGCGTCGAAGTCGATCCTGCCCGCCGCGGCGAACACGGTGTTGTCAGCCGAATACCGATGCGTGAAGTACGCAAGCATCTCACTGCGCTTGAGCCCTCCCACCGTCGCGTCGGTCCCAAGCACCCGGTGCCTGAGCGGATGCGACGCATAGAACTTCTCGAGCGCGCGTTCGTACAACTGCCAGAACGGGTAGTCGTTGTACATCGCGATCTCTTCAAGGATCACGGACTTCTCCGCATCGAAGTCGGCCTCGCGGATGGCCGGGCGGAGTATGTCACTGAGCACCTCCTGGGCGCGCGGCAGATGCTCGGGCAGGCAGTGCGCGTGGAATGCGGTCATCTCCGAGGTGGTGAACGCGTTGTGATCGGCCCCGATGTCGTCGAAGTCGCGATCGACCTCCTCGGCTGAGCGCTTCGCGGTGCCCTTGAACATCATGTGTTCAAGGAAGTGACTCACGCCCATGAGGCGCGACTCCTCATCCCGAGCGCCGGTCTTCACGAAGAAGCCGACGGCTGATGTGTGGGCTTCGGGAATGATCTCGGCGACGACGTTGAGGCCGTTGGACAGGCGCGCGTGCTTGAATGCGACAGGCATGGGCGAAGGATAGTGCGCGTATGAACGAATCGCTCTTCCGCCCTTGCGATTTCAATCGCGGGAACGCGCATCCCGACACGCGTGCCGCTGACGCGGCTGGGCCGGACGCCCGGCGCATTCTTCCTTCGATTCTCGTGGGCTCAGGCGCGCTTGCTCAGCAGCGCCCGCATGCGCTGCACCGGTGGATCCTCATCGTCCTCGAAGACTGCGACATCGCCGCTGACCTGCAGGCCGGCAGCTCCGCAGAGGTGATGCAGTTCCTCTTCGGTCAAAGGCCAGGGGCGTTCCGCGCCGAGGGCGGGGGATTCCGTCGCCCGTGCGATGACCAGCATGTGGCCATGCGGAGAGAGGATCTCGGCGATCGCCTTCATCGCCTGCTCGTGCTGCTCGGGAGGAAGCGATTGGATCGTGTAGATCTCGATGACGAGATCGAAGCGATGCCGCCACCGTGCGGGCAGGTTGAACAAATCCGCCTGCACGAAGCAGCGGTGATTGTCGGGGTCGCGCTGCTTGGCCCAGTCGATGGCGGTGGCGGAGCAGTCGAAGGCCGTCACGTCGTAGCCGCGCTTGATGAGTTCCTGCGCATCGTCACCCAGGCCGCAGCCGACCACGCACACCCGCGCGCCGCATCGCACAAGCGCCGGCGCGACGGCATTGAGCCAGTTCACCAGCGCGGGATTCGCGCGTTCGTTGGCCCAGCGCACACGCGACGCATCGCCCCGCGCCTCGGCATAAACCGACTCAAAGAACTCGTTCGATGTTGAAATCGCAGGTGCAAGACTCGACGCCGACATGCCACGTTCCTTCGGCCCTCAAGGCCAATTACTGCCCCGTCCATGGGTGGGTCGCTTCCTGACCGAATCATACCGCAAGGCAGAGCAAATCCTGCTCAGAAGATTGCCCAATTTGGCGCAATTTGAAAGAGGCATCTCCGGGCCAATGTGCACAGCATGCGCACAAGTCAAGTGACCGCAGACAGTTGCGCTCGTTCGGCAGCGGCGCACATCAGGTGTGAATCGCCCGGCCTTCGGTCGCCAGTGCCGCCTCGTGAATGCCCTCATGCATTGTCGGATGGGCGTGGACGGTTGAGATGATGTCCTCAGCCGTCGCCTCAAGACGCATCGCCAAAGACATCTCAGCGATGAGTTCGCTGGCGTCCTCGCCGATGATGTGCGCGCCGAGGATCTCGCCATACGGCTCGGATGTGATGATCTTCACCAGGCCTTCAGTCGCGCCCACGGCGATCGCCTTGCCGTGCGCCTGCAGCGGATACTTGCCGACCTTGTACTTGACGCCCGACGCTTTCACATCGCGCTCTGTCTTGCCGATGGAGGCGATCTGCGGATTGCAGTACGTGCAACCGGGGATCATGTTGTAGTCGATGCCGATGGTGTGGTGGCCGGCCATGCGTTCGACGCAGGTGACGGCTTCCTCGGACGCGACATGCGCCAGCCACGGCGGGCCGATGATGTCGCCGATGGCGTACACGCCGGGCACCGATGTCTTGTACGCCGGCTCCTTCGCCGTCTTGTAGTCGGTGACGATGTAGCCCTTCTCGACCTTCAGGCCGAGCTTGTCATCGCACAGGCCATCCATGCGGGCGGCGACGCCGATGGCGACCAGCAGCGCCTCGCATTCGATGTCCTGGGTCTTCTTGTCGTCATTCACATCGACGATCGTGACCTTCACGCCCTTGGCGCTCTTCGTCGCCGCCTTCACCGTGTGGCCGGTGTGGAAAGTCATGCCCTGCTTTGTGAAACTGCGCAGCGCGAGCTTGCTGATGTCGTCGTCCTCGATGGGAAGGATGCGATCGACCATCTCGATGACGGTGACCTTGGTGCCGAAGGCGTTGTAGAAGTAGGCGAATTCCATGCCGATCGCACCCGAGCCGATGATGACCATCGACTCGGGCTTCCTGGGCAGGTTCATCGCGTCGTACGAAGAGATGATCTGCTTGCCGTCGCACGGCGCGAACGGCAGTTCGCGCGGCTTCGCTCCGGTGGCGATGAGCACCCTGTCGGCGGTGATGGTTTCTTTCAACTTCTTCGCGTCGCCGACGCCGTTGTAGTAGTTGCCGGTCGGCTCATGCACTTCGATCTTGCACGGGCCATGCGCGGTCTTGCCGCTGACGATCTTGCCGTGGCCGATGATGTGCTCGATCTTGTTCTTCTTGAGCAGGAACCCGACGCCGCCGGAGATCTTGGTGGTGATGTCGCGGCTGCGGCCGGTGACTTTGCTCCAATCCACCTTCACCTTGGCGGGATCGACGTCGATGCCCCAGTCCTTGCCGTGCAGGATCGCATGCTGATACAGCTCGGCGTTGTGCAGGAGCGCCTTGGTGGGGATGCAGCCCCAGTTGAGGCACACGCCGCCGAGCTTGTCGCGCTCGATGCAGGCGACCTTCATGCCCAGTTGGGCCGCCCGGATCGCGCCGACGTACCCGCCGGGGCCCGAGCCGATGACGACCAGATCGAAGTGCTTGTTTTCAGCCACGAATGCGTTTCCTGCGTTGAACGTGTGCGATGACGTGAAGGGTTTGGGATGGGGATTGTAGGATCAAGCGCGTCAATCGGCGTGGCGGCTTTGACGCTGTCGGGCGCGCTTTCTACCATTCCCGATTCCACCGACGGCGTGTCATCGTGTCGCCGCCGGTGTCTTTTTGATTGTGGGCTGTCGGCCATCGGCTTTCCGCTGTCGGCAAGTCGCCGTCCGGTTGGCCCGCCGCTGACAGCCGCTCGCCGACAGCCGAAAGCCTGCCTTGCGCACCGCCGTCATCAGTGACATCCACGCCAACCTGGAAGCCCTTCAGGTGGTGCTTGCGCACATTGACACGCAGAACGTCGATCGCATCGTCTGCCTGGGCGACATCCTTGGCTACGGACCGAACCCGGTGGAGTGTGTGGATCTCATCGCGGAACGCTGCGACTGGGCGCTCATGGGCAATCACGATTTCGGCGCGCTGTACGAGCCGACGAACTTCAATCAGGCGGCCGAGCAGGCGGCGTATTGGACCCGGGCGCAGTTTGAGAAGGAGACCGACCCAGCCCTGGCCGCCAAGCGCTGGGAGTTCCTGGGCAAGCTGCGCGTGCGTGTGATTGACGGGCCGTTCCTGTGCGTGCACGGTTCGCCCCGGCGTCCCATCAACGAATATCTCTTTCCGGAGGATGCGATCAACTCGCCGGTGAAGATGCAGCAGATCTTCGAGCGCATCGAGAAGTACTGCCTCGTCGGCCACACGCACGTGCCGGGCGTGTTCACCGACGAACCCGACTTCTATCCGCCGGACGACCTGCAGGGCCAGTACAAGCTCAACAGCGCGATGGGCGCCGGAGAGAAGGCGATCATCAACCCCGGCTCGGTCGGCCAGCCGCGCGACCTCGATCCAAGGTCGAGTTACGCAATCCTCGACGAAGACCACGTCGAGTTCTTCAGGCTGGATTACGACATCGACACGGTGGTGAACAAGATTCGCGACATCCCCGAACTCAGCGACTGGCTGGGAGAGAGGCTGCGCGAGGGGCGGTAGCGAATTTGGGTATTGGATTTTGGATTTTGGATTGCCGAGAACATGCGATCTGAAATCTCAAATCCCACATTCAAGATTCTGCACCTCGGATGCGATGGCGGATGATGAGTCGGCACTCGTCGGCGAATTCGCGCCGGCGGACATGCCGGGTCCAAAATCCAATATCCAAAATCCAAAATCGTCATCATGAGCAAGCGCGCCCGCCGTCTCCTCGTCACCTTCGTCGTCTGCCTGTTCGCAGGCCTGGTCATCGCCACGGTGTTCTACGGCAAGTCGCGGCCGAACCGCCTCGGCACCACTGACACCTCCGCCCTCGCCGCGCAGCAGCAACCGCCCGCCACTGCGCCGGCTGTTGAAAACCCAGCAACAACGTCGCCCGACGCCAGCGCAACCGCGCCCAGCAAGCTGCCGTCGGTCACCACCGCGCCCGACGCGACGCCCATGCCCGGCCTGCGCGCCGTCGCGCCGGGCGGCGACATCACGCCACGCGATCAGCCGGCCACCGCGCTGGGCTCGCTCGATCCGCGAAAGGCGCGCATCCGCGTGCAGCTTTCGCGCTTCGGCGCGGGCATCGAGCGCATCGAGTTCTCCAACCTCTGGCTGACCGCTCTGGCGCAGCGCGAGGCTGAGAAGTATCTGAAGGAGATCGGCGAGAGCGGCACGTTTGACGTGTCACGCGTGCCTCAATCGCAGCGATACGTGCTGGCCACGCGCTCGCCGAGCAAGATGTTCGACCAGAACACCCAGCAGTGGATCTACAGTTCGGTGCCGGTCATGGCGGCCCGCTGGCTGATCATCAACAACGCCCTTGTCGATCTGGTCAACGACGACGCGTGGAGCGAGACCGCGCCGGGCGTCTTCGAGAGCCGCATTGAGAGCGCCGAAGGCAAACCCATCGCCGTCGCCACGCGGCGGTTTCACCTCAACGGCGAATTCGACATCGCGCTCGAACAGCGCGTGAAGAACCTCACCGACGCGCCGATGAACGTGCGCTGGCAGCAGTACGGCCCGGTCGATCTGCCTGAAGACCTCTCCGGCTACATCCCCCGCCGCCGCCTGCACTTCGGGTATCTGCCCGATCCGACGCGCCGGCCTGAACTCGTGCTTGCCGACGACAAGAACGTGCTGGAGCGCAGTTCGGCGATCAAGCAGTATCAACGCTCGCTGGCGGACGCCGACCCCGTCAAGGCGCAGGAGCAGCGCACGCTCTGGCCGAACGCCGACAGCAGGGATTCAGGCTGGGGCTTGTCGTGGTTTGGCTCGACCAACCGCTACTTCGGCTTGGCGGTGCATCCGCCGCTTTCGGGCGACAAGCCGGCGATGTTCACGATCTCGGGCGCCGTCGCCGAGGTGGAGATTGGCGTCTCCGGAATCGGCCAGCCGGGCGAGACGCTGTTCACCACCTTGCGAAGCCCGATCGCCAGCGTGCCGGCGGGCGCGGAGCATGCCTTCGATGTGGCGATCTTCGCCGGGCCGCTGGACCGGCATGTCCTCGCCGACGCGCCATACACCGGGCTGTCGATGAACGGCATGATCATCTACAGCATGTCGGGATGCTGCACGTTCCTGACGTTCCAATGGCTGGCGCACCTCTTGCTGTGGTTCCTCTCGTTCCTGCA
>CAZCGB010000198.1:0-5819 GCA_964498045.1 uncultured Isosphaeraceae bacterium | reverse complement strand
CACATCATGTGTGTGCCGTTGATGAGCGCGAGTCCCTCCTTCGCCTCGAGCGTGACGGGCTTGAGGCCGGCGTTCCGCAGGGCGTCCGCGCCGGCCATTTCGCGTCCACCGATTCGCGCATGGCCTTCGCCGATCATGACCAGCGCGCAGTGCGCCAGCGGGGCGAGATCGCCCGATGCGCCGACCGAGCCGCGCGAAGGCACGATCGGCGCCACGCCGGCGTTGAGCATTTCCAGCAGCAGGCCGATGACCTCGATGCGCACGCCCGAGCAGCCGCGCGAGAGGCTTGCTGCGAGAATCAGCATCATCGCCCGCACCACATCATCGGGCAGCGGCTCGCCCGCGCCCGCGGCGTGCGAACGAATCAGGTTGCGCTGAACATCTCGAATTTGATCTGGCGCGATGCGCTTGCGCGACAGCGATCCGAAGCCGGTGTTGATGCCGTAGAGCGGCTCGCTGCCGGTGGCGTGACGATCGACGATCGCCCGGGCATTGCGCACGAGCGCGGCAGCCTGGGCGCCGAGCACGGCGTGGCGGCCGCGGCGCGCGACCGATTCGACTTCCGCGTTCGTCAGCGGCTGGGCGTCAAGCGTGAGGGGCGATTGCGTCGAAGAAGCGTTCGTCACGGCGACAGCGTAACGCAGGAATCCGGTCTGCTCCAAGTTGCCAGCAGCCCGCGCTTCGACTACCAATCACACGCCCATGGCCAAGGCCCTCACGCGCAACATCGCACTGTTCGGCGGAATGATCGTTGCCGGGCTCATCTGCGCCAGGGCCATGCCCACGTTTCAATCACTTCGCGGCGATCACGGTCCGACCATCCTCAGCGCCGAGCACCCGGCCAAGGCCGCCATCGCCACGCTGGTTGTGCTGGCGATCGCGACGATCATCGCATGCATCGTCGGGCGCGTGGTGAACATTGCTGTGGGATTGTTCGTGCTCGGCGCGGGCGTGTTCGCGCTGGATGGCCGCCTGGCGGGCATCCGCGAACTGGCCTTCGCCCATCCGCAGAAGGCGACGCTGTATGGCTTGGCGGGCGAGACCATCGCGCTCGCGCTGGTGACGCTTGGATTTGTCGCCGTGGTGTTCCGCGTGACGCGCGGCTTCCACGACATCGAGCCGCAGGTCGACGGCACGAGGCCGCACTGGCTGACGAGCGAGTCGGCGTTCAAGAGCGCGGCGGCGGCGATCTTGGTGCTGCCCGCGGTGTGGCTGATCGCGCAGACGCCGCTCAAGGGCCAGGCGATCGCCGCGGTGTTCATCGGCGCGACACTTTCGGGCTTGATCGGACGGCTGCTCGCGCCGCATGTGCAGCCGCTTCTGCTGTACGTCTCGCCGATGATCTTCGGCGCCGTCGGCTACGTGATCGCGGCGGCGCTGACGCGACTGCCGCTGGATGAGGCGTACATCAACGGCTCGTTGAGCGCGTTCGCCCGGGTGATGCCGATGGATTACCTCGCGGGCAGCCTGCTGGGCGTGTCGTTCGGCCTGGGCTGGGCGAAGTCGTTCCTGCATCACGAGGATGTGCCGGCGACCGCGAAGGCGTGAATCCTCTATATTCTCCGCGTGGCCCGACTGCACGAATATCAAGGCAAGGCGTTGCTCAAGGCGCACGGTGTGAACGTGCCGCGCGGCGAAGTGGTGCACAGCGCGAACGAGGCGCGCGAGGCGGCGAAACGTCTGGGCGGCAAGACGATTCTGAAGGTGCAGGCGTGGATCACCGGCCGCAAGGCCAAGGGCGGCGTGCTGTTCGCGAATTCACCCGATGAAGCGGCAGCGGCGGCGGAGAAACTGCTCGCGCTCCGCTTCGGCAACTTCCCCGTGACCGAAGTGCTGATCGAAGAGTTGATCGACATTGCGCATGAGGTGTTCGTGTCGATGAGCATCGACGACGCCGCCCGCGCGCCGGTGCTGCTCTTGGATGTCCAAGGTGGCAGCGGCATCGAGGATCGCGCCGCCACAGTCAATCGCCTGCCGATCGATCCCAGCAGCGGCATCTCCGCCACAGATGTCCGAAGCACACTTGCAGCGTCGCGCATCGAGCCGAAACTGCACGCCCCGCTCGCCGACACCGTCGTGCAACTCGTCGCGCTGGCGAAGCGGGTCGAAGCCCGTTCATTCGAAATCAATCCGCTGGTGACGACAAAGGATGGGCGTGTGGTCGCCGCCGACTGCCGCATCACGATCGATGACTACGCGGTGTTCAGGCATCCCGAACTCGGCATCGAGATCGCGCGCGAACTCGATCATCCCCCCGCGGAACTTGAGCGAATCGCCTACCGCATCGAACAGAACGATCATCGCGGCACGTTCTACTTTGCACAGCTGCCTGTCGATACGACGAAGTCGAACAAGGGTGTAATCGGCTTCCACGGCGCGGGCGGCGGCGGATCGATGATGTCGATGGACGCCGTGACGAACGCGGGCTTCGCGATCGCGAACTTCTGCGACACCTCCGGCAATCCCAGCGCGGCGAAGGTGTATCGGGCGGCGCGCGTCATCCTCTCGCAGCCCAACATCGTCGGCTACTTCGGATCGGGCAGCGGCGTGGCCAGCCAGGAACAGTTCTGGAGCGCCTACGGCCTGGCCAAGGCGTTCACCGAACTCGAACTCGACATTCCCGCGGTGATCCGGCTCGGAGGCAATAGCGAAGATCGCGCGGTGGACATCCTCGCCAGCGCGTGCAAATCGCTGCCCGCGAAAGTCGAGGGCTACAAGAAGGATGATGCGCCGGGATTCTGCGCCAACCGCTTCGCGGAGTTGGTGACCGCTGCGAAGGGCAAAATGTGGACGCCCAGAGCGCGTCGCAAGCCCGTGTTCGTCGGCAAGGGATATTCGTTCACGATCAACGGGGGGAGAGTCTGGATCGATCATGCCGCATGCGATGCCGCGACAACGGAATTCATCGTGCAGAACAGTTCCTGGCTGCTGAAGAACGAAAGCGGCAAGCCCGTGCTGGCGGTGAAGGAAGACGAGGCGGCGAACAAGGACAGTGAATTGATCATGCTGGAGATCGAGTGCAGGCGCGCTGGAAAGCCGGTGATATTTGTGGACTTGCCGATCGAGGGGATCGACTGATGGCGATCATCATCGACTCAACCAAGCGCGTGCTCGTGCAAGGCATCACCGGCCGCGAAGGCCGCGCGCGCACGAAACTCATGCGCGACTTCGGCACGAATGTCGTCGCCGGCTGCACGCCGGGCAAGGCGGGCGAGAACGTCGAAGGCGTGCCGGTGTTCGACACCGTGCATGACGCGATGAAGGCGGTGGGCGCGATCGACATCTCCGTGATCTTCGTGCCGGCCGCGCTGGTGAAGGCCGCGGCGCTGGAGGCGATCGACGCGGGCGTGAAGTTCCTTGTGCTGGTTCCCGACCGCATTCCGGTGTGGGATGTGATGGAGATCTGCGACGCGGCGAAGAACGCCGGCGCGAGATTCGTCGGCCCCAACACATTGGGTGTGCTGTCCACGGGCGTCGGCCGCGGCGGCATCCTCGGCATGATCGGCGGCCGGGCCGAGTCAGCCCGCGCGTGGTTCAAGCCCGGGCACGTCGGCATCATCTCGCGCTCGGGCGGCATGACTTCGTCGTGCGGCTATTACCTCGGACAGAAAGGCATCGGCCTGTCCACGTTGGTGCATGTCGGCGGCGACAGCGTGCTGGGATTGCGCATTCCCGACGTCGCGCTGATGTTCGAGGCTGATCCGGAGACGAAGGCCATCGTCGTCTTCGGTGAGATCGGCGGCACGCAGGAGGAGGACCTCGCGGAACTCATCAAGCAGAAGAAAGTCACCAAGTCCGTGATCGCCTACGTGGGTGGCGCGGCGGCGAAGGAAGGCACGCGCTTCAGTCACGCCGGCGCGATCATTGAAGGCAACCGCGGCACGCACGCGGGCAAGGTGGCTGCTCTGCGCGAAGCCGGCGCGATGGTGGTGACGAGTTTCGGCGAGTTGCCCGACGCCGCGCTGAAGGTGCTGAAGGAGCGAGGCATTCCGCTGATGGATGTGAACGCTGCCGCCGCCGCACCCAATCCGAACGCGTGGACGACGGCGGTCACCGAGATCAAGCCCAACCGTGTGGCGGTGCGCGGCTACGACATCGCTGACCTCATGGGCAAGGTCTCTTTTGGGCAGGCTGTGTATCTCATCCTGCGCGGAGAGTTGCCGACGCCGGCGATCGGCAAGTTGATGGACGCGATGCTGGTGGCGAGCATCGACCACGGCGCGACGCCTCCCAGCGCGCTGGCGGCGCGCACAGTCGCCTCCACCGGCGCATCGCTGAGCGCAAGCGTCGCGGCAGGCATCATGTCGATCAATCAGCATCACGGCGGCGCGATCGAGGACGCCTCGCGCATCCTCAAGCGGGTGATCGACAACGCCGCGGCGAAAAACATCTCATTCGACGACGCTGCGCAATTTGTTCTCGATGAGGAGAAGGCGGCGAATCGTCGCATCCCGGGCTTCGGCCACCGCTACCACAGCAACGATCCTCGCACGGCCCGCCTCTTCGCGCTCGCGAAAGAAGCAGGTGTGTCAGGCCCGTACTTCGACGCGGTGAGCGCGATCGAACGCCGCTTCGCCGTCAGCGGCAAGCGGTTGCCGATCAACGTCGATGGCGCGCTCGGCGGGATCCTCGCGCAACTGGGCTTCCCACCGGAGATCATGAATGGCATTTTCATGATCGCCCGCACGCCGGGATTGGTCGCGCACGTGACCGAGGAGAAGACGCGCATGCCGCCGATGCGACGGATTGATCCGGTGGCGCACTCGTATGACGGGCCTGCGCCGCGCAAAACGCCTTGAAGGGAATCACCACGGAGATCACGGAGAACACGGAGTGGAAACATGGATTCAACTGACGCGCATTGAACCTATCCTTCGCCTTCCTCCGAGTGCTCCGTGATTTCCGTGGTGAATACCCAGCCTCAACCTTCGATCAAGACTGCGCGTCTGCTGCTGCGGCCGTACACGCTGGCCGACGCGCCGGACGTGCAGCGCATCGTCAGCGATCGCGAGGTGGCGGCGACGACGCTGCGCATTCCGCATCCGTATCCCGAAGATGGGGCGGTCGAATGGATGAAGTCGATCGAGCCGAAATGGATCGACGGCAGCGCGGCGGTGTTCGCCATCACGCTCGCGGCGACGAAGGAACTGCTCGGCACGATCAGCCTGGAGATCAACGCTGCGCATCGCCACGCCGAAATGGGGTACCTGATCGCGCAATCGCATTGGGGCAAGGGATACGCGACGGAAGCGGCCGAGGCCGCGCTGCGCTTTGGTTTCGAGACGCTCAACCTCAACCGCATTTTCGCGCATCACATGACGAACAATCCCGCTTCTGGCGCGATCATGCGGAAGATCGGCATGCGCTACGAAGGCACGATGCGCCAACACATCCTCAAGTGGGGCGAGGCGCAAGACATCGTGTTCTACGGCATCACGCGCGGGGAGTACGACGCCTTGCCCTGACATCACGCCTTCATGACGCCCACGCATTGCAATGCGTGGGCGTCGGCGTTATGACACGCATCCATGCCATACACGACCAAAGACATCGCCCAACTCTTCCCCGACCTCATGCAGATCAGCGATTCGGCGCTGCGCGACAAGGTCGCCGCGGTGTGGAACGAGGCCATCACCACCGGCTGCGGCGGCAAAGGCTGGACCTTCGACGAGATCCGCGCCATCCCCTTCACGCTCCTGGCCGGCAAGATCGACCTGCGATTCGTCGAGCACCTCAACTCCTGCTGCAAGCAGTGCATCGCGATCACCAAAGTCCTCAACGAGGTCTTCGGCAGCCGCATCCCCGTGAACCTCGACTAC
>CAZCGB010000197.1:0-5840 GCA_964498045.1 uncultured Isosphaeraceae bacterium | reverse complement strand
TTCCGATGTCGTCGCGGCCGGGCTCGAGGGCGTCAAGCAGTACGGCGCCGGCACCGCTTCCGTGCGTTTCATCTGTGGCACGTTCAAGCCGCACGAGACGCTCGAGAGCACCATCGCAAAATTCTATGGCGTCGAGGCGTCTTACACTTTCGTTTCATGCTGGAATGCCAACGAAGCGATCTTCGCCACGCTGTGCGATCCGGGCGATCTGATCATCTCGGATGAACTCAATCACGCCTCGATCATTGACGGGATCCGTCTAGCGACCGTGATCAAAAAGGGCCTGCACAAGGGCGTCTACAAGCACGCCGACCTAAAGGACCTGCGCGCGAAACTCCAAGCGGCCCGGGCGAATCCCGAAGTCACTGGCCTGATCTGGGTGGTCACTGACGGCGTGTTCAGCATGGAAGGCGACATCGGCGACCTGCCCGGCCTGCGCAAACTGTGCGACGAGTTCGGCGCGCTGCTGGTGGTGGATGACAGCCACGGCACCGGCGTGATGGGCAAAACCGGCCGCGGCGCGCATGAGCACTACGGGATGAAGGGCACGGACATCGACTTCTTCACCGGCACGCTCGGCAAGGCGCTCGGCGGCGGAGCGGGCGGATACATCGCCGGCAGCCGGAACGGCATCGAATTGCTCATTCAGCGCGGCCGACCGACGCTGTTTTCCAACGCGCTGCCGGTGACGGTGGCGTGCTCGGCCAACAAAGCGATCGAAATCCTGATGAAGGAACCGCAGCGTGTGGAGAAACTCCGGCAAAACGTCGCCTACGCACGGGCGGGCATCAAGAAGACTGGCTTCGATGTGCTTGAATCGCCCACCGCGATCTGCCCGATCATCGTGCACGACACCGCAAAAGCGATCGCGATGAGCCGCAAACTGCTGGAGATGGGCGTGTACGTCATCGGCTTCGGCTACCCGGTGGTGCCGGAGGGCCACGCGCGGCTGCGCGTGCAGATCAGCGCGGCGCATGAGAAGGCGCATATTGATAAGTTGATTGAGTCGCTGCGAAAACTGAAGGCGCAATGAGTGCCGTAAAGCCCACGGATGGCAATCCGTGGGCTCTGGGCGGGCATTACGCGCGTGCCGCACGCACCGCGTTCACCAATTGCTTCGCGCGATTCGCATCCGGCGGATTGCTCCACACGGCGTCGCGCTTGAACCAACTGCCCACGATCAGGCCGTCGGCGTATGCGAAGAGGTCCTTGACGCTCTCAGGCGTGACGCCCGAGCCCACCAGCAGCGGCAGAGTGGTGGCGACCCGCGCGGTGCCGAGGTCGTTGATCTTGATCGCCTGTCCGGTGGCGATGCCGGTGATGATCACGCCGTCGGCTCCGAAAAATTCGGCAGCCTTGGTCGATTCGCTTACATCGATGTCCGCGGTGATCGCGTGCGAGGAGTGCTTTTTCTTCACATCGACGAAGATGCGAATGTCTTCCGCACCGATGAGTTTGCGATAGCGCAGCAATGGTCCGGCGTCGGCTTCGTCCAGCAGGCCTTCATCGGCGATCGACGCGAAGACAAAGCCTTCGGCGCGAATGAACTGCGCTTCGATCGCCTGCGCCACCGCCAGCGCGGCGCGATTCGCGCCAGCGAGAATCTGCACGCCCAGCGGCCTGTCAGCCGGCATCGATGCTCGAACCGCCGCACCGACCGCGGTCATTGCGCTGACGATTTCCGGGCCCACTTCACGCCGCAGGTACGGCGCATCGTGCATGTTCTCGATGATCAGGCCGTCGAAGCCCGCGTCCATCAGCAGTCGCGCCTCGGCCGCTGCCTGTTTGACGACCTCGCTCAGCGGCGCAGACTCGCGCGGCGTGCCGGGCAGCGCGCCGACGTGAATCATGCCCAGCAGGGCTTTCGGAGGAAGGATGGGAGGTTGGCGGTTCATACGGTGAGCGAGCCGGGCCGTCCTCGGCCCCGACGGGTTGCGTCCGATGGGCGGACGCGCCGAATGTCATCGAGCGTGTCTGGGGAGGCGGGGATGCCTCGGCTCGCTGTGGCGGGATCGTATCGCGCCCGAGCGCGAGTCAGCCGATGTTCCGATCCATGCCCAGAAGCGTGAACAGTTCCATGCGCGATGCGGCGTTCTTCAGGAATCCGCCATGCAGTTTGCTCGTCGTCGTCCAACTGCCCGGCTTGCGCACCCCGCGATAGCACATGCAGAAGTGCTGGCACTGCAGGATCACCGCCACGGCCTGCGGCCGCAGCACGTTCTGGATCGTGTCAGCGATCTGCGCGGTGAGTTTCTCCTGCACCTGCAACCTGTTCGCGAAGCCGTCGATCACGCGCGCGATCTTCGACAGCCCGACCACGCGCCCGTCGGGAATGTACGCTACGTGCGCCTTGCCCACGAACGGCACCATGTGGTGCTCGCAGTGGCTGTGCAGTTGGATGTCGCTGATCAGCACGAGTTCGTTGTAGCCTTCGACTTCACTGAAAGTGCGGGCGAGATGGGCGGCAGGATCCTCGCGGTAGCCGCGGAAGTGGTCTCGCATGGCGTTGATGACGCGCTTGGGCGTGTCGATCAACCCCTCTCGCGTCGGATCCTCGCCGATGAATTCCAGCAGGCCGCGCACGTGCGCCATCGCGGTGCGGCATTCGGGGGTGAGTTCCTGCTTGCCGGTCCCCCCGTCCGCCTCGCCGTTCAACGCGCGCTCGGCTTCGGTGTCGGAGTCGAGGTCAACGATGTCGTGGCCGGCGATGATGCGGGGCATGGGACGAAATCATAGGCCGCAACGGTTCGCGCACGACTGAAGAGGTGCAGGCAAAGGCGCTGGAGCGCGAGCCTATTTCATCCACTTCGCCCACCACGCCACGATCTCACCCAGCCGATGCATGCGCATGTCGGGCGGGCCGCTGCGGCTCATGCCGTGGCTGGTGGTGGTCGGATAGCGCACGAAGCGCGTCGGCACGCCCAGCCATTTCAGCGTGGAGAATACCTCTTCGCTCTGCTCGACGTTGCAGCGCAGGTCGCCTTCGCTGTGGATGATGAGCGTGGGCGTGCGGGCGTTGCCCATGTACTTCTGCGGGCTCTGGTCCCAGCGGCCTTCGATGTCGTCCCACCAATTGCCTGGGAAGTAACGGTTCGGCTCTTCGACATAGTCGCTGTTGCCGGCCATCGAGATCATGTTGCTCACGCAACGATCGGTGATGGCGGCACGATATTCGCGCGTGTGGCCGATGGCCCAGTTGGTCATATACCCGCCGTAGCTTCCACCCATTATGCCCACGCGCTTGGGGTTGACAAACGACTGCGAGCGCATGAAGTCGGTGACGGCCTGGACATCGTGCCAGTCTTTCTCGCCCCATTTGCCTCGAATGGCTGCGCAGAAATCCTGGCCGTAGCCCTTGCTGCCGCGCGGGTTGCTGAAGACGACGACGTAACCTTGGGCGGCGAGCAGTTGCATCTCGTGGAAGAAGCCGACGCCGTACATCGCGTGCGGCCCGCCGTGAACTTCGAGAATCGCAGGGTACTTCTTGCCTCTCTTGAAGTTCGGGGGCCGGATCATCCACGTCTGCACGCGCACGCCGTCGGTCGACTTCACCCAGGTCATCTCCGGCTGGCTCAATTCGATCTGCTTGAGCAGCGGCGCGTTGAAGTTCGTCAATGCAATCACGCGGCGCGGCGAGAGATGCGACACATGCACGCGATCGAGGTCGGTCGCGGTGCCCATCGTGAATGTCAGCGAGCGGCCGTCATCGGACACGTTGCCCAGATTGTGAATCCGCGCGCCGCCGGTGTGGAACTCGACATTGCCGCCCTTCGCAGGAACTGATGCGATGTGCGACTCGCCGTGCCAGCCGATCTGCATGAAGATGCGCTTGGAATCAGGGTTCCAGCAGATCGTGGCGTCGAATTTCGGATCGCCCGTGTCGCTGATCGCCCCGGCCATCAGGCAGTAATCGCTCTTGCCGGTGAGGTTGCGCACCTTCGTGCCCTTCGGATCGGTCACGAACAGGTGCATGTTCTCGACGGAGTACGATCCGTCCTCGCCCTCGCGGCCGGCGTAGGCGATCCACTTGCCGT
Source organism: uncultured Isosphaeraceae bacterium (assembly GCA_964498045.1). Taxonomy (GTDB): domain Bacteria; phylum Planctomycetota; class Phycisphaerae; order Phycisphaerales; family SM1A02; genus DATKJG01. Next base: position 1,806 of record CAZCGB010000197.1, on the reverse strand, counting down.
CGGGCGACCAGATCGGCCGGTCCTTCGGGCCGGGCGGCAGATTCGGGATGGGCGTGATCCTGCCCGACGCGACATTCAGCCGGATGAGTTCATCCTTCCACGGCTTGACCATCGCGCGCTTGTCGCGATTGGTGGAGATGACGAGTTCGCGCGAGTCCGGCGACCAGTCGAACGCGAAGCCGCCCATCGTGTCCTTGTCGTACACGCAGCGGTGCGCGCCGGTCGTCGCATCAATGATGTAGAGGTGATAGCGCTGCGCGAGGAAGTAGCCGTCGCCATCGAGGCGGTACCACCAGTCTTCGGTGACGCGCGGCGGATCGCTGAGGCCCTTCTCCTTGCGGTTCTTCTTCGACTCTTCGGTCCAATCCGGATCGGCCTCGCGGAAGGACGCGGCGATCATCTTGCCGTCGGGCGACCAAGCAAACTTGCCGATCGAGCCTTCGGGGAACCTGGTCAGCGCGGTGGCTTCGCCGCCCAGTGCGTGCAGCAGCATGATCTGCGGTTTGGTCTTCTCGCGGGCCGAGATGAACGCGAGGCGCTGGCCGGCCGGGTCGAAGCGCGGGTGGCTGTCCTTGCCGCCGTTGGAGAACTGCTTGGGCTCCTCGTCGCCGTCGGAATCGGCTAGCCAGATGTTGGTGACGTATTCGTTCTTGTCGGCGTTGACATGCTTGCGCACGAACGCGACGTAATCGCCGGAAGGTGAGATGCGCGGATCGAGTACCTGGATGAATTTGAGAAGGTCCTCGCGCTGGATGAGGCGGCGCTTGGAGACTGTACGACGATTGCGGGTGGTCGGCATGGGCGTTGTGATGATCGCGCAGAGTTGGTCTGGAGCACCCGCCCACGCTCGCGCCATCGCATCGATCCTACCGCAAACACTGCAAACCCGTTGCGGTACGATGCGACCAATGTCATCAGCGCAAGTCATTGAAGCGGATTTGACGTGGACGGGTGAGCGCTTCGAGCGCGGCGTCAAGATCGCCGTTGCCGATGAGGGGCGCATTGTTTCTGTTGGAGACGAGCCGGGCGCGGTGACGAAGCGGCTTCCTGGCCGCGCGCTCATCTCCGGCATGATCAACGTGCACAGCCACGCCTTCCAGCGCGGCCTGCGCGGCCACGGCGAGACATTTCCTCCCGGTCAAGGGAGATCCGATTTCTGGACATGGCGGCAGGCGATGTACGGGCTGGTCGAGTCGCTCGACGCCAAGCGCCTCCACGCGCTGTGCGTGCAGTGTTTCCGAGAGATGCTCGCGGCCGGCGTCACGACCGTCGGCGAATTCCATTACCTGCATCACGACGCGAACCTGAGCGGCTTCGCGTTCGATGAAGTCGTGCTGCGCGCGGCGAAGGACGCCGGCATCCGCATCGCGCTGATCGAGAGTTACTACCGCACGGGCGGCATTGACAAGCCGCTGGCAGGCGGGCAATTGCGTTTCCGCACAAACTCCGTCGCTGAGTATTGGGAGCAGATGGCGCGAGTGGGGGGAATGCTCGATCGAACGACGCAGACGCTGGCGGCTTCCGCGCATTCGATCCGGGCCGCGTCCATCGACGAGATCGCCGAACTGCATCAGGAAGCGACGAAGCGCGGCCTGCCATTCCACATGCACGTCGAAGAGCAGCCACAGGAAATCGTCGACTGCGTTGATCGCTACGGCAAGCCGCCGATGGCGCTGCTGAACGAGAAGCTGACGATCAATCCGATGTTCACCGCGGTGCACTGCACGCACACGGCCGGCGCGGACATGGATGACTTTCTCGCGGCGGGCGGGGGAGTGTGCATCAATCCCCTGACCGAAGGCAATC
>CAZCGB010000196.1:0-5843 GCA_964498045.1 uncultured Isosphaeraceae bacterium | reverse complement strand
CGGGAGCCTCGCGAATGTCGTCGGTCTCGGGCTTGAAGGAGATGCCCCAGAACGCAAGTCGCTTTCCTTTCACATTCCCGTCGAAATGCTTGACGACCTTCTGCCAGAAGCGCGGCCGCTGATCCTGATTCACTTCATGCACAGCCGCGTTGAGCTTGCAATCGAAGCCGGCCTGCTGGCCCATTTTCATCACCGCGAGCGTGTCTTTGGGAAAACACGATCCGCCATAGCCGAGGCCGGGATAGAGGAACTGCTTGCCAATGCGGTGGTCGGCGCACATGCCTTCGCGCACGTTCTGCACGTCGGCTCCGTAATGCTCGCACAGGTTGGCGATTTCATTGATGAACGAGATCTTGCACGCGAGCATGGCGTTGGAGGCGTATTTCACCATCTCGCTCGACCGGACATCCATCACGTAGATCGGATTGCCCTGACGCACGAACGGCTCGTACAACTCGCGGATAAGGTCGCCAGCGCCTTCCTCATCCACGCCGCAGATCACGCGGTCGGGCTTGAGGAAGTCGCCCACTGCCGCGCCCTCCTTGAGGAACTCGGGATTGTTGGCGATGTAGAACTTATGGCTGGTCCTGGAAGCGATCGCGTCGCGCACCCGGTGCGACGTGCCGACGGGGACCGTCGACTTCACGACGACCATTTTCGGCGTGGCGTTCGGGCCGAGTTGTTCGATCACCGCGGCGATGTCATGCGCCGCGCCAAGAACATAACTCACATCGGCTGAGCCATCCTCGCCCGGTGGCGTGCCGACGCAGATGAAAATGATCTGGGCGTCGCGGTACGCCTTGTTCTTGTCGGTGGTGAAGTGCAGACGACCAGCCCCGACGTTTCGCGCGACCAGGTCCTTCAAGCCCGGCTCGTAAATGGGGATGTCCCCGCGGTTGAGCATATCGATCTTGCGCGCATCGATATCGAGGCATGTGACGTCGTTGCCGGTGTTCGACAGGCCCGCGCCGGTGACCAACCCGACGTACCCTGTGCCGACCATCGTGAGTTTCATGCGAAGGCAGTCCGTTGCGAGAAAGAGGAGTGAAAAGAGTCAGCGAACCGAGCAGCTTTCAAGGGCTGGTGCTACGCCATGACCGTCACGGGCGTTCGTTTCCCGCGCGTGCGGCTCCGCGCAAGTCCGGGAAGAACCGCTTCATCGGCCAGCGCACCTTCCATCTCCAACAACGCCCGCTTAGCCGAGAGTTCCCGGCCGCTCGAATCGACGCTGCCGGCGAATCCATGGAGCGATCCGCCCGTTGCGACGACGCGATGGCAGGGAATGATGATGGGCAGCAGATTCCGCCGCATCGCCTGCCCGGCTGCTCGGAAGGCCGCGGGAGATCGGGCCGAGCGCGCGAGGTCCGCATATGTGCGGACTTCGCCGCGAGGTATCCGCCGGCAGGCCTCCCAGCAGCGACGCTGAAAATCCGCTCCATCGGGCGTGGGGACGTCATCGAAATCCACAACCTTGCCTTCGAAGTATCGATGCAACCGGCTGACGATGGTCGGATGCAGACGGCGATCGATCTTCGAATTGCGCAGCAGACGCTCGACTTCAACATCAACCCAGGATGTGCGCAGCGAGCCGTCATCCATTTCCATCAGTGCGAATGGGCCGGTGAACGTGCGAAGGATGAGGTGCCGCATGTGCGAATGATATCGACACCGCTATGCAATCGCCTGCCGCCGGCGTTTCTGCAGCGTCAGGCTGTGCAGCAGATAGAAAAGAATCACCGCCGTCATGGTGATTGTCGCGCCGGTGACCTGGATGATGGTGCGGACCGTCTTCACTTCCTTGAATGAATCGGGCTGCTTGAGAAACACCACGCGGTCGGCGGCGGGGATGTCGGCATCGGACATGAAGTTGTGGTTGTTGCAAATCATGCCGTATGCCCCGGCCGCCGGGATGTTCACGCGCCAAAGCGCGCGACCGGACCAGCCGGTGAGCAGCAGGCGATAACTCAAATCTCCCGTCTGGCTTTCGTCGAGATTCTCGACGCGCAGTCGCTCGTTGTCGGCGTCAAAGATGCGCAGCATCACGTCGCCCACCGGCGCGGCAACGGGCGACTCGTAATACACAAGCGTGGAACCGGCGGGCAATTGCACCGTGGCGCGCTGGCCGATGGCGAACGTCTGTCCGCTGCGGAACCAGTTGTTGAGCCAGAGTTGGTCCAGTCCGAGCGTGATCGCCGCGCCGCCCAGGGCGACCAGCAGGGCGAGCACGTTCCATTTGGTGATGTGCTGCGATTGTGCGATTTTCCGTGACTCCTCTGGTCGTCACTCTTGCCGATTCACCGCGACGATGCAAGTCCGAGTCGGGTGCGGATCGCCTGGTTCATCATCGCCAGGCGAAATCCGCCACCACCGGCAAGTGATCAGACGCAAGGTCGGTGTCGTCAGCATGCGTGCCATGCTCGGTCCGCCACTTGGGCGCGAGATCCCACGCGTCATAGATGAAGCAGCGATCGACCTTCAGGCTGAGATCGCTGAACAGCATGTAGTCGAGCCGGCCCGGCGCGAACGGTTGGCCACGCTCGCGCCACGTGGCGTTCGATCGGCCGTCGAGCTGATAGGTGTCAGCCACGTCCATCGCTGTGTTGTCGATGTCCAGTCCGGTCATCATGTTTTCCAGCGGCAGGCGCGACCCGACGAGATTGAAATCGCCGGCGATGACCAGCCCATCGGGCTTGAGTTCGGCAACCGCGGCCTTCAACGCCGCATGCAATTGATCGACCTCGATCAGGCGCGTCTCATCCTCTGGGCTTCCGTTCCGTCCACAGCATTTGAGGTGAATCGACGCCGCAAGCAGTTTCTTGCCGCCTGCGTCAACCATGGCGGCTGCGATGCGAATGCTGCGATCCGGCCGATTCGGATAGGCCACCGTTTCGAGCAAGTTGACGGCATCGATCGGCAGCTTGCTCAGCACCGCACAGCGCAGGTCGCCACCGCCTTTGCCCAGCAAGACGCGCCAAGGTCTGTCGCTGACATCAGGCCGCAGGTGCGTCAGGAATTCGCTCACCTGCTCAGCGGTAATCTTGTCGGTCAGTTCCTGAAGCAGCACGACATCGGGATCAATCGCGTTGAACGTGCGGACAAACGCCTCCGGCCGCGAGATGATCGCGCCCAGCTCGGCATTCCAGCTCATCACGCGGATCTTCGAGAAATCGGCGCGAAAGAGAGGATCGGTCGTTTGATTGGCGTCGCTCGCCTGCGTCGTCGCCAGGGCCGCGTTGCGCGGCGGCACGTTGAACGAGAAGACGTCCGTCTCATCCTTCATCGTGCCATCGATGGCGCGGAACACGATCTTGCCGCTGCACGCGCCGCCGGTGAACAGCGAGGGCAGCGCGGTGGGGGGATTGAGCGTGGTCATCGTGCCGCGCGCAATGCGGAACTCGATGCGGCGGCTGGCATACGACGGCGCGAACGCCAGGCCGATGTCGTAGGGATTGAGCAGCGGCCTGGCGGGATCATTCTTATCCCCCGTGTACGTCGTGGACGCGATGCCGATGCCGCGGCCGGTGGTGCCGGGTCTGTCCGGATTGGGCGGCGTGCAGCGGATGATCAGATCCGCGCCCTTGACGCCTTCCGTCTCGGCGCCGGTCGCGTCGTCGCCATCGACGTTGAGGATGATGTCCGCTGAGCCATCGAGCCCCTGCACGTTGACGGTGCGGCCGAAGTCGACGAGCAGATGCACGAAGTTGTCATCCACAGCCGCGCGCACTTCGCCGAGATCGACGAATGCGTCAGCGGCGTCGGCGGGATCGACCAGCAATGGTTTGACCGCGTCCCAATCTTCGAACTTGGCGTCGAGCACGATTGTCGGCGGCGAAGCCTGCGCAACGAGTGCGGAGGCGGCGAACAACACGGTTGAAAAAAGAGTCGGCGGCATTGGCTGCGAATGGTATGGTGGATGCAGCATTTCATGGGCCGCCACAGCGCCAACTTGCAGCAGGAATTCGAGCCGGCGGCTGATTTGCCCAGATCGAAAGCAACGAATGTTGAATCGCCTGAATGCCCTCGCTGCGGCTATGGCCTGACCGGCCTTGTTCAATCATGGGCCGTTTCGTGTCCGCTGCAGGGACGATGTTCGGAGTGCGGGCTGGTGTTCGCGTGGCGCGATGCCTTGAACCCGCAATTCAGTTTTCCGCGCTGGTGCGTTGAAGGCGGGGATGGATTGGGCGTTGCCCTTCGAACTGTCAAGACGCTGTTGATGATCCTGCGACCGTGGCGATTCTGGCGCGAACTGCAGATGCATCATCCTTTGCGCGTGCCGCGCATTGCATTGGTGTTGCTGCTCTGTATTCCACTTTTCCATCTCATCTACGCCGCATCAGCGGGCATCGGCACATATCGAGCCGCTCGAACAACCAGCCTGGGCGCTCGGCCCGTGGCCAAGCCCGTCTGGCAGCAGGTCGCCGTCGCCACGGCGTGGCCTTACCGTTCTCTCAATGTTCGATCCCCAAATAGCCTCGTGTATCAGGCAGCGTACCGCTACCAGTTCCAATTCCACATAGCAGGTTGGCGCGCGGTGCGATTCGGTCACCACGATTCGTGGATTCCAAACGACGACCTCGTTGTGTTTTCGGAACGAGGATTCTCGTTCTGCCTGGCGGTGCTGCTTGCCCCAATCGGTTTCCTGCTGCTGCCGGCATCGCGCCGCATCGCGCAAGTGCGGTGGCGGCACATCCTTCGCATCGCCTGTTACAGCCTTGTGTTCCTGATGATCCCCATCGGCTTCGATTGCTACGCCCAGACGGCCGGCTTGCCCCGACGATGGGTAGGCGAGGTCGCGCTGGCGATGACCGGACTTGCCTCGCTCGCACTGGTTTCCTGGTGGGCGTTTGCGACGAGTCGGTATTTGAGAATCTCACATGCATGGGCGGTGGCGGCGTTTGTGGTGTGTTTCGCCTACCTGATGCAGAGGCTCGTGTTTGAAGCCATTGATCTGACGATCGCAAAGTCCATGTGACGCATGCTGCGTTCGCGGGCGGTTCAACCACTACACTTCATGCATCGATGCGCGAGTTCGATCTCCTTCATCACATCTACGCCGCCAATCGGCAGCTGCCGGCAAGCATCGTCATTCCCCCCGGCGATGACATGGGCGGCGTGCGCGTGGGACGCGAGACCATTCTCGCAGGCGTTGATCAACTCATCGACGGCCGGCATTTCCGGCTCGCCACCACGCCCATCGAACTCATCGGCCGCAAGGCGGTGACGCGCTGCCTGAGCGACGCCGCGGCCATGGCAGCCAAGCCGATCTGCACACTTGCGGCTGCGGTTCTGCCGCCCGATTTCGGCGAAGCCCGGGCCAACGCGCTGTTCGACGCTATGCGCGCCGCGTGCGAACTTTATGAAGGCCCGCTCATCGGCGGCGACATCGCATTTCATGACCATGCAAATCATCCGCTGACGATCTCCACCACCGTACTGGCGGTGCCGGCGGGTTCGCACGCTGTCACGCGCAGCGGCGCGATGGTCGGCGACGGCGTCTACGTCACCGGCCCACTCGGCGGCTCGTTACAGCCCGACGGACTCGGCAGGCACCTGACTTTTGAGCCGCGCATCAAGCTCGCCATCGCGATTCATGCCGCGCTCGGCGATGATCGACTGCACGCGATGATCGACATCAGCGACGGCCTCGGCCGCGATGCCTCGCACATCGCCGAGATGAGCCGCGTGCAGATCATCCTGAACGCCGGCCAGATTCCGTGCAACGCCGACTGCACATGGAAGAACGCCTTGCGCGACGGCGAGGATTACGAACTGTTGTTCTGCGCCAACGATCCTCTGCCGCAGCGCATTGCGGGCGTGGAGATTCATCGCATCGGCAAGGTTGT
>CAZCGB010000195.1:0-5856 GCA_964498045.1 uncultured Isosphaeraceae bacterium | reverse complement strand
ATGCTGCCGCTTTCGCATCAGGAGCCGCACCATGCCGATCCGCACATTCCGTCACATCGCCGCCCTTTCATTTTGCATCGCCGTTGCCGCGCCGTGCTTCGCGCAGAACACGGCCCTCAAATCGGCGACCGCGCCGACGATGGAGCAGTTCCTCAAGATCCGCGCGCCCAACTCGCCGGAACTCGCGCCCGACGGCACGCTCTACGTCCGCGACTGGCCCGACGGCATTCAGCAGCTGTACTGTCACGCGCCGGGCGCGAAGGCCGATGCGCCTTGGAAACAACTCACCACCGGCAAGAAATTCAAGGACGGCATTGCTGGCTTCAGCGTCTCGCCCGACGGCAAACACGTCGTCATTTCCGCGGCGCCGGGCGGCAACGAGCAATTCCAGGTCTATCACCTCGATCCCGCAACCGGCGAGATCACCGACCTGCTCGTCGATCCGGCCGTGGTCTTCGGCTTCAATCATTGGCTGCGCGACTCCTCCGGCTTCATCTTCACCGCCAATGACGTCTCCCCCGCCGACTTCCATATCTATCGGTACGACCTGAAAGACGGCAAGCGCACCAAACTCCTGGGCAAGACCGGCAGCTGGTCGCTGGCCGACATCACCACCGACGGCTCGCGCGGTTTGGTCAACGAAACGATTTCCGCTTCGAACTCCAACGCATACGAACTCAATTGCGCCACGGGCGCGCTGACGAAACTCAATGTCGGGCCCGATCAATCTGTCAACAACGCAATGGCATATCTGCCCGATGAGAAGACCGTTGCCATCGTGTCCGACGTTGAGCGGGGCGTGACGCGCCTGTTCACGCGCACATTGCCCGATGGCAAGCCGACCAAGCCGCTGCCCGATTTGGACAAGTTTGAGATCGAAGGCGGCACGATGAATCACGAGCGCACGCTCGCGGCCGTGTCGTTCAACGAGGGCGGCTACGGCAGCGTGCGCGTCGTGGAATTGCCTTCGTTCAAGACCATCGACGTGCCCGGACTGGAGAAAGGCGTCATTTCGCCTTCTGGCATCGAAGGCCAGACGCTGGTTTGGACATTGAGCAACGCCCGCACGCCGGGCGTGACGTATTCGTACGAGATCGGTTCGGAGGCGAAGTCTCCCACCCCGATCACTGCTGCACAGACGCAGGGCGTAGATCTGCAATCGTTCCCGCTGCCGGAACTGATCACGTACAAGTCGTTCGACGGTTTGGAGATTCCCGCGTTCATCTTCACGCCACCAGGGTTCAAGAAAGGAACGCCGATTCCGTTTGTGGTGAACTTCCACGGCGGACCTGAAGGCCAGTCGCGGCCGGGATTCACCGCGCTGACGCAGTTCCTGCTGAGCCGCGGTTACGGCGTGATGATGCCGAACGTGCGCGGTTCGACCGGCTATGGACGCGATTTCCTCATGATGGACGACTACAAGAAGCGTTGGGATTCGGTGAAGGACGGCGCCGAAGCCGCACGCTGGCTGGCGAAGAACGGCTATGCGGAGAGCGGGCGCATCGCCGCATACGGCGGAAGTTACGGCGGGTTCATGTCCGTGGCCACCATCATCGAAGGCAGCGACGTATTCGGCGCTTCGGTCGATGTCGTCGGGATCGTCAACTTCAAGACCTTCCTGGAGGGCACGAAGGATTACCGCCGCAAGTTGCGCGAAGTGGAATACGGCCCGCTGAGCGATCCGGAATTCCTCGCTTCGATCTCACCACTCAACCGCATCGACGACATCAAGTGTCCGATGATGATCGCACACGGTCTGAACGACCCGCGCGTGCCGGTCGGCGAGGCCATGCAACTCGCGGTCGGCCTGCAACAGCGCGGCTACGACCCGGTGCTGGTCTTCTGCCCCGACGAAGGCCACGGCTTCCAGAAACTGTCCAACCGCCTGCTGTTCAGCGATCGCATGGTGAAGTTCCTGGACGCGACGATCGGAAAATGAACACTGGAAAGCCGCGACCATTGGTGGTGATTTCGACGGGTGACTGCCACCATGGCAAAGCGCGAAATGAAATCGAAGGCTCCCAGGCCAACGGCAGCGGCCTCAAACCGCGCCGAATCGATCGCCAAGTACGACGCTGCGTACGCCGCTCGTAAGGACTTCATCGCGAAGCCCAACGCATTTCTGGCTCAATGCCTGAAGCGCATCGCGGGCAACCGATCGCGCCGACGGAAGCGCACCGCGCTTGACATCGGAATCGGCCAGGGGCGCAACGCGATTCTGTTAGTGCAATCCGGATACGCCACCACCGGCATCGATCGCAGCGGCGTAGGCATCGAGGCCGCCCGCCGTCTGGCTGCCCGGCATGGCGTGAGATTCGACATCGTCATCACCGACACCGAGGAGTTTCAGTTCGGCCGCAATCGCTGGGATGTGATTGCGCTGTTGTATTACCCGCAGCCGATGCTGGTCATGGAACGTCTGAGAGCGGCGGTTCGGCCGGGCGGGCACATCATCATCGAGCGCTTCAGCCGCCCCAACCATGGCAAGTCGGGGAATGTGTTCGATCGGCGGGAGACCAAACGCCGCAATCCAATGCTTGAGTCTCTGTCAGACTGGCATCTCCTGCTGTATGAGAACGACGAATTCACATCCGACTGGCATTGGAACGGCGACAGCCCCAGCGGCCCGATGGTGCGCGTGCTGGCGCAGAAGCCCGCCGGGCGATGAATGACCCGGGCACGGGCGTCGATTGTTCGTATGATGTGCTGGCATGGCGAAGGATCGCATCATTTCCGCCGAGGCGACGGACGCCGACACGCTGGCCGACGAAGCGCCGGTGAACTACACCCTCCGGCCGAAGGAACTCAACGAGTACATCGGCCAGCGCGAACTGGTCGAGAAACTCGCCATCGCGCTGCAAGCCGCGCGCGAACGCAAAGAGCCGATGGAGCACGTGCTGCTGCACGGCCCGCCGGGGTTGGGCAAGACCACGCTTGCGCACGTCATCGCCGAGGAGATGGGCACGCATGCCTACGTCACCAGCGGCCCGGCCCTGACCAAGGGCGCGGACCTCGTCGGCACGCTCACGAAGATGGCGGCCCACGACATCCTCTTCATCGACGAGATTCATCGCCTGCCTGTCGCGGTCGAGGAGTACATCTACCCGGCGATGGAGGATTTCAAGATCGACTTCACGCTCGATTCGGGGATGCACGCCAAGGTGATCACCTATCACCTCAAGCCGTTCACTTTGATCGGCGCAACGACGCGCGCTGGCCTGCTCACCGGCGCCCTGCGCAGCCGCTTCGGCATCACGCATCACCTGCAGTTCTATGACGAGGCGGACCTGCTGGCAATCCTCAAGCGCGCCGCGGACAAACTCGCGATGGCGTCCATCGACGCCAAGGCGTTGAAAGAGATCGCTCAGCGCAGCCGTGGCACGCCGCGCGTGACGCTTCGATTGCTACGGCGCGTGCGCGACTTCGCGCAAGTGCGCGCGAAATCGAAAGTCGATCATCGCGTGATCGAAGACGCCCTCGCTCTGGAAGGCGTCGATGAACTTGGCTTGGACAATTTGGACCGCGCGTATCTGAAAACGATCGCGACGACGTATCAGGGCGGGCCGGTCGGGCTGGAGGCGATCGCGGCTACCCTTGGCGAGGACTCGCTGACGCTGGAGGACGTGGTCGAGCCGTACCTGCTGCAGATCGGCTTCCTGGCGCGGACGAGGCAAGGTCGCCGCCTCACTGCCGCAGCGGCGGAGCATCTGCACGTCGAGTGGCGGCCGGACAACGCATCGCTGTTTGCTGCGGATTGATCGCCGTCCAAAAACGACAAATCAGCAGGACGGGGCGTGATTGGACACACCCGTTCTGCCGATTCGTCCGACCCCTTTCTCCACACCGTCGGCTTTTCGTTCATGCCGACGGAAAAGTCTCCCATCCGGAAACGTCGAAGCAGGCCAGAGGCGGTCTGACCAGCCCGGGCAGGCAAGTCTAACTCGCCTCATTCGGCCACAAAACCTACAACTGACAGCTTGTGCACAGCGTGTTCAGAAGTCCGGGGAACCACGTTTCAACGCCCCCAATGCGGCCTGGTAGTCGGCTGGCGTGTCGAGGTCGAGCGTGCAGAGCGCATCGTCCACCGCGACGCGTTGCCGCAGACCATGATGATCCGTCCAGAATTGGCGTAGGCCGCCACTGCATTGGGCTTTCCAATCGACGATGCGTCGGACGATGGCCATCGGTATCAATGCGGGGTGGCCTCCTTTGCCGGCGTGCTCGGGAAACGCTGCGAGATGCGGTTCAATCCGAACTGCGTTGAAAAGCGCGTCGATGGTTCTCCGCGCCACGCCGGGATGATCACCGGGCTGAAGCAGGACGGCATCAAACTCCGGCGCACTCGGAGTCGCCTCGATGATCGCCCGCATTCCAAGCCGGATCGATTCAAGCATCTCATCATCCGAATCGGAATCAATGCGCGTGGACAGCCGGTTGCCCAGGGCTTCGATGACCGCGTTCGCATCGCATCCCACGACAACGAACATCCGCTCGCAGCGCGACGCGACGGCGTCAAACGCGGACGCAATAATCGTTGACGGTCTCGAAGGCGATTCGAACGGCCCTGGCCATGGCAGAGTCTGCTTCAGGACACCCATTCGCCGTGATCGCCCGGCTGCAAGCACAAGACCCGCGACTCGCCGCGAATGGCCTGCTTTGACGCTCATGCCTTCACAATCATGTTCTCATCGATGACTGCGCGACGCACCGGCATTGTCCGAACGCGCTCAACTTCGCGATGCGTCGACTCTGCAGCCTGCACCGCAGCCTCCTTTTTGCGATGACGCACCTGCACAAGCTCAGCCGCGATGGAAAGCGCGATTTCCTCGACACTGACGGAACCGATGTCCAGGCCGATGGGTGCATGCACATCCGCCAGCGACGCCGGGTCGACGCCGAGGCCCTTCAGGTCGTCAAAAATGAGTTTGATCTTGCGCCGGCTGCCGATCATTCCAAGGTATTTCGCATGTCGATCGACGACGGAATGCAAGGCCTGCTCGTCATGTCGGTGTCCGCGCGTGACGATGACGACATACGTTCGATCATCGACTGGCGCTTCACGGAGTTTCTCTGCGATGTCGCCGGCGATCGTGACGCAGCCCTGTGGCGCGAAGCGCTTCAGCAGATCCTCACGATCGTCGAAGATCGTGGTCTCGAACTCGAGCGGCAGCGCCAGCCGCGCCAACGCCTGGCCGACATGGCCGGCCCCTGCGATGTACAGGCGATCACACGGCGGCATACTCAATTCGAATCGCTGTGTCTCGCCGTCGCATGCGGCTACCGCGAGAGCCAGCGCTGTCGCGCGGCGATTGCGGACATCATCGATCACGCGTGCGATGCGCTCGAACTCCGGCAGCGGTGCGATGGCCACCTCGATGGTCCCGCCGCAGATCAAGCCATCATCCCAGCCGTAATCGTGATCCAGCTTGAACGACACGACGCCTGACTCGCCGCGATGCAGAAGTTCATGAGCGCGGCGACGCACTTCAGCTTCCACGCATCCGCCGCCGATCGTGCCGAACGTATTGAAATCCTCATCGACGAGCATGAGCGCGCCGGCCGACTGCGGCGTCGAGCCACGCGATTTCACGACGAGGCAGGCAACGCAACGACGACCATCACGCCGCATGGCGACGGCGCGTTCGAGGAGATGGATGAGCGATACATTCATTTTGGGAAGTCGTGAGCGATCATCCGCCGTGGCAGTAGCACGCCCGGCTGCTGGAGCACGCATCTGGCCCGACCGATTGATTGTCGGTCCCGAGCGGATCCTGGGTCTTCACGCACCAGAACACGCGCGTGTCGGAGTTGGAGTCGACCAGTCCGCGCTGGCTGTGACGCTCATCGACGTACATG
>CAZCGB010000194.1:0-5861 GCA_964498045.1 uncultured Isosphaeraceae bacterium | reverse complement strand
ATCAGGACTACGGAACCATCATCGGCGCTGACGCCAATTTCAAGGGCGAACTGATCTTCGACTCGGCCGCGAAGCTGCTTGGCAAGTTCGAAGGATCGATCAACTCCAAGGGGCGTGTGCATGTGGCTGACGGCTCCCAGTGCAAGGCGACAGTCAAAGCCAAGGAAGTTTCAGTCGAAGGCCACATCGAAGGCAATGTGGAAGCGGGCGATCGGCTGGAACTGAAGAACAAAGGCACCATCACCGGCGATATCGTCGCGGCCCGCATGATCATGGCCGAAGGCGCCTCGATCGACGGTCACTGCCGCATTGGCGTCAATGGCAGCGCTCGTTCCAGCTCCACGACCGAACCAAAGATTTCCGTGCAGAGCCAGTCGGCCAGTCAGCAACAACAGCCCGTGAAGAAGTGAATCCAAGGACCGGCGGACGGGCGTAATCCCGTCCGCCCTCGCGCTTGATGCGCGTGCATGGAGGCCCCGACCGGCTCAAGGAATGGCCAAGTCCAAGGTGACATCCACACCCCGGCGAAGCGTGCGCTGCTATCTGTGCGGCCACATCTTTGAAGTCTCATCCATGACGATGAGCGTGCCGTGCCCCCATTGCCACAAGGCGCTGAAGGTCGAGGATGTGCACGTCAAGACCTACGTCCCGGTGAATGACCTTCAAACCTGCGGCAAGATCACCGTGGCCAAGAACGGCCGCGTCGTCGCGCGCATGATCCGCGCGGGCGACGGCATCGAATGCGAAGGCACGCTCGAAGGCGCGATCGAAGCTGACGCGCCGATCCTGCTGACGGGAAAATCGACGTGGAAGGGCAAGACGCTTGTCACGAAGTCATTGGTGGTTGAGGACGGCGCAAAACTGCAGGGCCACGTCAAGGTTCCGTGGGAACGGCCCGTGCCGACGCCCGTGGTGCGCACGGCAGCCACGCCCGCGAGCGCGACGACGGAGATGAAGCCACTGCCGGAGCAATCCGCGCCGTCGGATGTCGAGTCGCCGTCGATGCCGTGAGATATGGCCCGGAATTGGCGTCAGCCGTAGAGCAGCATCCAGCCGACGATGAACACCGCGGCGTCGGCTAGCACGTGACTGACATAACCCGGCCAGATCGAGCGGTACCGGCGATACAGCGAGCTCCATGCGCACCCGCCGATGAAAATTCCCGCGCACGCCAGTAGCGTGGGTGTGGGGCCCATCTGGTCGCGCAGCGCGAAATAATGATGCACAGTGAACATCAGCGCCGAAGCGACGACCGCGATCGACGACGGCATCAGCCGCTCGCACTGCCGATACACGAACCAGCGCCAGACGTACTCCTCGATCAACGAATTAAACAGCGTCAGACCCAGGGCGAAGAGCACATACAGCGTGCGGCTGTCGATGCCGTTCTCCGCGGCGGCCCGGTTCAGCGCAGCGGCGTCAATGACGTGCCGACCGACGATGAAATATCCAGCGATGATTCCACTGGCGATGATCGCGCCGCTGGCCGCGCCTGCCGACAACGCCTGATTCCGCTTTTCAGGCTTCAGCGGCGAGAGGCTGAGCGGTTGACGCTCCACCAGCAGTCGCCACGTGAATGGAAAGGCCACTAGCCACACCTTGGCGATGAAGTACACGCTCTTGCCGACCATCGTGCCTTGCGTGAGCGGAAACACCATGGCCGCCAAAACGCCCAGCGTCGGCACGGGCACAAGGAGGATCAGGGCCCAGAGCGCAAGCGATCGCGAGGAGAGTTGCTGAACGGGTGTTAGGGGGGCAGAGTTTGGTGAAGGCGGCGACATCGCTACATTGTTCGGAACATCCGCTTGCGCGACATCAAAGGGAGGAAAACCATGCACGCCCCCCGCAGGAGAACATCGAACGGAACCAAGTCGCCGTACAGCGTGCATCCATCGGTGGCGACGGTCGCCAGTGGGATCGCGCAACTCAAAGCCAAGACAGGCCGATCGATTGAGGAATGGATGACGTTCGTGAGCAAGTCCGGTCCGAAGGACGAGGTTGCCCGCCGCGCGTGGCTGAAGGACAAACACGGCCTGGGTACGAACTACGCGTGGTGGATCGCAGAGCGCAGTATGGGCAAGGGTGAGGATGACGGCGACCCGAAGGCGTACCTGCGCGCCGCGCCGAGATACGTCGAGGCGATGTACGCCGGGAAGAAAGCGCATCTCAAGCCATTGCATGATGTGCTGGTCAACCTTGCGAAGTCCCTCGCTGACGACGTCAAGATTTGCCCTTGTCAGACGATTGTGCCGCTGTTCCGCAATCATGTCTTCGCGCAGATCAAGCCGGCAACCAACAACCGAATCGATTTCGGCCTATCGCTCAAGAACCACAGGGGCAGGCCGCCCAAGCGACTCATCGACACCGGCGGCGCGGCGAAAGGTGACCGCATCACCCACCGCTTCGAGATCGTGACGCTTGATGACATCGACGATGAAGTCGCGAAGTGGCTGCGCATTGCCCATGACCTCGACGCCTGATGGACGCCCTGCACCGGCGCCTGGGACCGACGCACGCTCGTTTCACCATCACTCGGCGCGCGCGGTGGGCGTGTCAACGACGTGTTCCGAAAGGAACCACACCTGCAATTCGTTGGTGCGGACGACATCCGAGATCAGCAGGTCATTGGTGCCCTCGTCGCCGGCGTCTGAAGCTCCAGATGCCGCCTTGCGCGACGCCTTGAGGATGATCTCATGGGCGGCAAGCAACCGCGAAATCTGCACCGGCGTCTCCTCGCGGTCTCGCGGCGGCCGTTCAATGCTGGTCATCTCCGCCACGTCAGCCGCCATCGCCACGCTCAAACCTCCCAGCGACATGATGCGCTCGGCGATCTGATCGACCAGATCATCCTGCTCGCCAGCGTGCTTGTCGAACAGCAGATGCAATTGGTAGAACGTCGGCCCGGCCACCTGCCAATGGTGCTTCTTATAGAGGTCACGCAATGTCATGGTGTCGGCGAGGATCTGATTCAGCGACTTGCAACTCTCCTCACACACGTTCTGTCCAAGACCCAGCGGCATCTTGTTGATCGTCCCGAACTTCTGCGTTGGCTTGCCGCGCTGATTCAACAACGGCTGTGCTGAACCAGACTCACCATTACGCTGGCGGCCATCGGTCTTGTTGATCGGCGTGAGGCTGGCGTTGCGGGCGGTCTTCGTGCTGGACATGCAGATGGCTCCGGTTGGACACTTCGGTTCGATTGACGAGGCAAAACCATAGCCCGTCGCCCGACGCTCGGGCGATCGGATCGCAAATGCCGGTGGAATTCCGATCATGCGCATCGCGCCCGCCTAGGATTTCCTCGTCCGTGCAAGAGACGCTCATGACCGGAGACGCATTCGACCGCCGCTCTTTCATTCACCGTGCCGTTGCGGTGATTCCCGCGATGCATGCCGGTCCGCTGCTGGCAATGACGACCCAGGATTCATTCGCTCCAAATGCTGCGACCTCGCGTTTCGCCCGCTTGCGACTGCAGACCGCGAAGCCGTTGCGCGATATGGCGGCATTTTACCGCGACGTGCTGCGCCTGCCCGTGGAGCATTCTGAGAACTCGCTGACTGTCACCGCCGGTGAATCCGCCATCGAGTTCACGTCCGTCCCGCACCGCGAGGGCGCAACCAGTCCGTATTATCACTTCGCGTTCAATATTCCGCAGAATCAATTGGAGGCGGCGAAGGCATGGCTGGAGCCGCGCTGCCCGCTTGTCCGTCTGGACGAGGGCGAAGTGATCGCGCATTTCGAGAGCTGGAATGCTCACGCGATCTACTTCCTCGATCCGGCGGGCAACATCCTCGAATTCATCGCGCGGCACACGCTGGCGAACGACGCGGCGGGCGAATTCAGCGAGAAGAACATCCTGTGCGCCAGCGAGATCGGCATCGTTGCACCGGACGTCGTGAAGGCCGCGGATCAACTATGGGAAGCGGTGAAACTTGAACGCTATCGCGGCGGGAGCGAGCAGTTCACCGCCGTGGGCAATGAGCACGGGCTGTTCATCATCGTCAAGACCGGGCGCAGATGGTTCTCGTCTGATCGGGCTGCGGAGGTGTTTCCCGCCGGATCGGAAATTCGTTCCTCCGCCATCTCGACCCCGGTCGATCTCGTCGGCGGGCAATTCCAAGTGACTTCGTACGTTTGATCCGGAAGATGCCGACACCACGTCATCCACGCAGACGAATTCTGATGATTGCTGGCTTCAGCACCGCTTGGATTGCCGCATTAATGCTTGAGCTCTGGTGGATTGATGGGTTTGAAATTGGAGGCATTCTTGTTCTTCTTGGACTAATCGTCTCGTTGTGCGTGCTCGGCGTCGGAATAGTGTTGTCCCTGATCCGAGCCAGACATTCGGCGCTGCGAACCGGCCTCATCTGGTCGTTCTTCTTCCTTTCATTGCTTGTGGCATCCGGCGTGGTTGTTCGATGGCAAATCGATCGTTCAACTTCGCAGAATCTCGGGCTTGTCACCGCCATTGAGAATTACCGCAGCATCAATAACCGGTATCCCATTCAATTGTCTGATCTCATTCCGAACCAGATTGACCGCATTCCCACCATCAACCTCGGACTTCGTGTTCGAGACTATTCGTATTCCTGCGACGGCGATGGCGCTTCATACAGTCTTTCTTTTCCGACCGTCGGGCTAAGTTCGATGCAATACAGTCCCCGCCGTCAGGCGTGGCGAAAAGACGATTGATGTACGCAGCGGATCACACGTTGAAGTACTTCGCCTGAGGATGATGCACGATAATCGCGCTCGTTGACTGCTCGGGATCGATCTGCCAGTTCTCCGTCAACCGGCAGCCGATGCGCTCGGGCTGCAGCAGGCGGAAGAGTTTTTCCTGATCGGACATGTCCGGGCAGGCGGGATAGCCGAACGAGTAGCGGCTGCCGCAATAGGTCTGCGTAAACAGTTCGCGGATCTTGGGCGAATCCTTGTGCCCGATGCCGAGTTCCGCGCGTATCCGCTTGTGCCAGAGTTCTGCCAGCGCCTCGGCGCTCTCAACGCCCATGCCGTGCATGTACAGGTACTCAGTGTACTCGTTGCGCTCGAAGAGCTGCTTGGCGCGGTGCGACACCTCGACGCCCATGGTCACGCAGTGGAAGGCCACCACGTCGCGTGCGCCGTCGCCGCCGAACTCGCGCGTCGGGCGGAAGAAGTCGCTGATGCACAGCCGCTGCTGGCCCGGCTGTCGCGGGAAGGTGAAGCGCTCGACCTCCCGTGCGTGATCCTCGGCGTCGTACACGACCAGGTCGTCGCCGGCGGAGTTGCACGGGAAGTAGCCGTAGACGACCGCGGGCCGCAGGATCTTCTCGTCGCGGCAGAGGGCCTTCATGCGCTCGAAGAGCGGCAGCACCTTCTCCTGGAGCAGCCGCTCGTACTCGCGCTCGTCCATCGCGCCGGGCTTGAAGCCCCACTGGCCTCGGAAGAGCGCGTTGGGGTTGATGTAGGGATAGATCTCGTCGAGGTCGAGCGCCTCGACCAGCCGCTCGCCCCAGAAGGGCGGCGTCGGCACGGGCACGTCGAGACGCACCGCGGAGCGCTCGGCGACGGCGGTGTCGGCCGCGGGCCGGGCGGCCCGCGACGCGGCGACCTTGGCCTCGACCGCGGCGCGCTTGCCGACCCGTTCGTCGATCGCCGCGTCGATCTCGTTCAGCCGGTCGCCCGCGAGGGCGTCGCAGATCGCCAGCCCCTCGAAGGCGTCGCGGCCGAAGTAGAGCGGTCCCTTGTACACGTCGCGGAGGTGGCCCTCGGCGTAGTGGCGCGTGAGCGCCGCCCCGCCCAGCATGATGGGCATCGTGAGCCCCATCGCGTTGAGCTCCTTGAGGTTCTCCTCCATGATGTTCACGCTCTTGACGAGCAGG
>CAZCGB010000193.1:0-5861 GCA_964498045.1 uncultured Isosphaeraceae bacterium | reverse complement strand
CGGGAATCCCGAGCTCGTTTGTTCCACCGAGAACGTGCCAACTCCTCGAAGCCATTCTTCCAGCTGCGACTGCGTCGCGTTGAGTGAATAGTCAATTGTGCCTCCCATACCCGACGCCAAAGTATGTGTCGTCATGAAGAGGCGATTCGAGATGGTTTGGTCCATGGGAGCCTCGGGCCACGCTTTCGTGGCATGACGTCTCCAAAGCTCTCTCCATTCGGCGATCGCAACCCCATCTCGGCTCGTTCGATCTGCTATCCCTGTGCGATGATTCAGGACAATGGCGAAGGTCGCCACACCGACGTTGACGATCGCGCCGCCCCCCAGGAGCAGCAGGAACACGAGAACGCGCTGGATGACGCGGCGTCGCTTCACGCCGTCATCCTACCGCCGCCTTGTTCCGCGTTTATCATGCCCGCGTGCTTTCGCTCATCTTCCGCCGCCTGCTGCAGTTGCCGCTGATCCTGCTGGCGATCTACAGCATCACCTTCGCGCTGGCGTGGATGATCCCCGGCAACCCGCTGGAGAAGGATGGCCGCCGCCCGCCGCAGGAAATCGTCGAGGCGATGCAGGCTCAATACAACCTCGGCGATCCGTGGGCGTTCTACTGGGAATACCTCGGCAAGGCGTCGGGCGTGAGCTGGGCGCTGGGCCGCAGCGGACGTCCATTCGATCTCGGGCCGAGCCTGACGCATGAGAACTGGAGCGTGAATGAAATCCTCGGCGCGGGCCTGCCCGTGTCCATCACGCTTGGATTCTCGGCGATCCTTCTCGCCTGCGCGATCGGTTTGACGGCCGGCGTCATCGGCGCGCTCAAGCCCGGGTCATTCAGCGATGTCTGCACGCTCATCCTTGCGCTCGTCGGCATCAGTCTGCCGTCGTTCGTGGTCGGCACCGCGCTGCTGGTGGTGTTCAGCGACTGGTTCAGACTGCTGCCCGTGGGCGGCTGGGGCGGCGTGCGGCATCTGGTGTTGCCGGCAGTCACGCTGAGCCTGCCGTTCGCGGCGTACATCGCGCGCCTGACCCGCTATGGCATGATTGAACAGATGCAGTCCGACTACGTGCGCACCGCGCGTGCGAAAGGCTTGCCCGAGCGCGTAGTGATCCTGAAGAACGCGTTGAAGAACGCGTTCCTGCCTGTGCTGAGTTATCTCGGTCCGGCATGTGCGGCGGCGATGACGGGCTCATTCGTCGTCGAGCGCGTGTTCGCCGTGCCGGGCGTGGGCCAGCATTTCGTCGACGCCGTGCTGAGCAAGGACCTCACGCTCATCATGGGCGTGGTGCTGGCGTATTCGACGATGCTGATCGTGTTCAACATGATCGTGGATGTGCTGTACGCGTGGGTGGACCCGCGAATCCAGCTGGCGTGACGCGGTGCCGGGAGCACACGTCGCAGGAGGATGTCACGGCTCGAGCAAGTGCGTGACCGAGCGTTCTCTGGCCCTTCCCATGTTCTCATTTTCCGATCTCCGCGCCTCTGTGCCTCTGTGATTCGTTGCGTTCGCCAATCCGAATCACCTGCGCTAACCTTCGGCCCAATGATTCATCCCTGGCACGATGTCACCCCCGCGATCGAAGGCTTCGATCTGCCCTCGCATTTCAAGGCCATCATCGAAATCCCCAAGGGCTCGCGCAACAAGTTCGAACTGGACAAGGGCACGGGCATGCTCAAGCTCGATCGGGTGATCTCTTCCGCGGTGTTCTACCCGGCGAACTACGGCTTCATTCCGCAGACGCTGGGCGAAGACGATGACCCGCTCGACGTGCTCGTGTACTGCACCGAGGAGATTCCGCCCATGTGCCTGTGCAACGCGCGGGCGGTGGGGGTGATGACCATGATCGACAACGGCCAGGCCGATCACAAGATCGTCGCCGTTGTAAGCGAGGATCCGATCTACTCCGAATTCGCCAACGCCAGCGACTTCCCCAAGCACATCTTCAAGATGCTCAAACGCTTCTTCGAGGACTACAAGCAGTTGGAGAACAAGGAAGTCGCGGTGGAGAAGATCCAGGACTCGTCGGTGGCGAGCCCCATCATCCTTGCGGCGCTCGCGCGATACTGGGAAGCGCGGCAGAAGGGCGCGATCAAGGGATTGAACGCATGATTGGCGTGGCAGGCGACTTTCGCCGTCGGCGATCGCGTCGGGGAATCGATCAACGTTCAGCCGCTTCATCTTGGCCGGCGGGTTCGTCTGGCATGGGTTCGCCGCCGTCGATGCCTTCGCCTGCCGCGCCGCTGAGCCAGCCGATCTGGCGATACTCGGCAAGTCGATAATGCATGGTGCGGCGACTGATGCCCAGCGCCGCGGCCGCAGCCGACCGATTTCCGCCGTGCTTTCGCAACGCCTGCATGATCGCATCGCGCTCCAGCTCGGCAAGAGTGGCCGGCTGTGTGGAGGGACTCAGTGCGCCTGCGATCGTGTGCGGGCTCCGCGTCCGATCGAGATCAACGCCTTGCTGGTAACTTCTGTTGATCGCCGCATCGCGCTGCTGCCCCAGCTTGCGCCGCACGCGATCCAGCGCCGCGTCCATCGCGCCCAGATGGCATGGCTTGGTGAGGAAATCGCTGACGCCCTGGCGAATGGCGGTCTGCGCCGCGGGAAGCGTTCCAACTCCGGTCAGGATGATCACCGGCGTCGTCTGATCGCGCTGTCGCCATTGGTTCAGGAACGTCAATCCATCCATGCGCGGCATGTTGAGGTCGAGCAGGATCGCATCGATTTTGTGGGTCGCAAGCCATTGCAGCGCGTCGACGGCTGAGGACACGCCCACCGGCTCGCACGAGAGATCGCGCAGCATCGCCAGAAGCATGCCGCGATAGCGCGCATCGTCCTCGACTATGAGCACGTGCAGAACGGACTTCATCGCGGCGGCGAGTTCGGCGGTCATGGCGGCTTTCATCATGATGGTAGCGAGACTCCGTTCGCGATTGCGGAGATCGCCGGCAGCTCCAGCACGAACGCGCTGCCCCTGCCCGGGCCTTCGCTGGAGGCGTCGATGCGGCCGCCATGTCGTTCGATGATGGCGTGACTGATCGAAAGCCCCAGCCCGATGCCGGCGAGGCCGCGGCGGGCCTTGTCGGTGAAGAGCGGATCAAAGACGCGTTCGATCGTGTCGACGCTCATGCCGCAGCCATTGTCCTCGATCCGGATCAGGGCCGAGCCGGCCTGCGCGGCGATGGTGACGCGCACTACGCCGCTGCCTGCTTCGGTCGCCTCCAGCGCGTTGGTGATGAGGTTGATCAGCACCTGCGTGAGCTGAGCGCGGTGGCCGCGCGCCAGCAGCGGCCCGGCGTGGGGCGATTCAACCGTCAATCGCCGGTCGTTGCACAGCGGCAGGCGCTGCAGCATGTGTGCGATGCGCTCGACCAGCGCGATGAGGTCGATCGACTCGTGCTTCTCCTCCGCGCCGCCTGCCCGCGTCATCTGCAAGAGGCCGCTGGTGATGTCCTGGCAGCGGAACACTTCATCCGAGATCGTTCGCAGCGCTTCGCCAAGGTCGTGCAGCATGGTCGGCGTGAGCGCAGGCGTTTCGGGGCCGGACTTTTGTGCCTCAAGTACCTCCAGCCGACGCAGCATGGTTTCGGCGTAGCCGCCGATCACGCCCAGCGGATTGTTGATCTCATGCGCCAATCCGGCCGCGAGATAGCCAAGGCCCGCGAGCCGCTCCGAACGGATCAACTGCTGACTCTTGTTCTCAACCTGCCTGTTGAGTGAATCCTGCAGCGCGTGGATTTCGCCGCGCATGTGATTGAACTGGCGGATGAGTTCGCGAAACTCGCGCGGGCCGGTTTCGGCGATGGGCTCATCGAGCTGATGGCTGGCGATGCGCTCCACGCCCAGACGCAGCGCCTTCAGCGGCCTGGCGACGGAACGATGCTGCATCAATCCGAGAATGATGGCCGCGACCAGAGCTGCGCCGGCAAGCGAGCCAAGCGTCCACCGCGCGGTCCCGACGGCATCGGTCACTGCCTGGCGGTCGGCTGCGATGGCGCGGTTCAACTCCGCCGACAAAGACGCCACCTGCGACAGGCACGCGTTGAGCGCGCTCGAGGAAGCCGACGGCGACTGTGGCTGCTGCTCAGCGATGAGCGATGACTCCAGCCCCGAGCGCATGCTCTCCAGCGACGACTGCATCTGGCCGCGCTCGTGCAAGGGCGTCTCGGAAACGTGCTGCAGCAATCGATCGGTCGCCTGCATCGCCCCCACAAGCTGCCTGCGGAATTCCGTCGCGTCGCGCGGGACGGCGTTGAGCAACAGCCGGGCTGTCGTCGCGCGGCTGCCGATCTCATACAGCCCGCGCAGGTCCTCGTACCGCTCGTCGGTGTCGGTCAGCCTCTCATGCAGGCGGCTCATGGTCCACAGCGCGGCGAAGCCCATCGTGGCGGTGCATGCCACCAGCACGGCGATGCTCAAGGCCAGGCGAATGCTGAAACTCATGAGGTGATTCCCGTGCGCCGCCGCGGTTGACGGCCATTCATGATGGAGGGCAACGATTGCACAGTGTTGTGAGGCAGACCTCGCATCGGGTAAATCGTAACTCGCATGTCGATTCGAAGACAGAGTTGTTTCTCCACGCCAGCGAGCCGCCCAATGCAGAGTTTTTCGAGTCAAATCCTGTCCCGCTGGTGGAATGGGCGACGCTGGCTCTTGATCCTGACGATGGCCTCGAGCCCGATTTTCCACACGAGAATGACCGAAGCTTCGCCGCTTTCGTCACCCACAGCGGTGGTCATCGATCTGGGAGCCGCGCCTGACGCGATCAACGATGAGTCCAGCGCCTGGGCGAGCGCGCTCACGCGCGCGTCGCAGCAGGTCGCATCGCTCGGAGCGATGCGGCAGCAGGACGCAGCCACGATGCCGGCGATCGACTCTGCCGTCGCCGATGGAGCGGCGACCACCGGGCCTTCTGGCGAACGACTGCGGTCTTGGGAGCTTCCTGCCGTCCAGGTGGTCGGCGAAGAGCCCGCGACCCTCAAGGAGAATGAGCTGGTCGGCCGCTATCAGCAGCCGCGCTGGACGACAACCCGGAGGTTCACCTCCACGCGCGTCTACGTCGTTCCCGAAGGCAAGGTCGAGACGGAACTCTGGGCGCGCGGCACGTTCGAGAAGGACGGCGTCGACAAGTGGCGCTTCCTTCAGGAAATCGAGATCGGCCTGCCTGGACGCTTCCAGCTCGATCTCTACGCGCGCCAGGACTACAACACCGAGGACCGCGAACTGCTCTGGGGCGGACAGTTCGAAGTCCGCTGGGCCCTTGCCGACTGGGGCAAGATCTGGGGCAACCCCACGCTGTACTTCGAGTACATCGTGCTCGACGACCGGCCCAACATCATCGAACCCAAACTCCTGCTCGGCGGCGAGATCGTCGAACGCTGGAACTGGGCCGCGAACTTCGTCGGCGAATTCGAGATGGGCGGCGAGCGCGAGTATGAATACTCCGTCACCGGCGGACTGTCATACACGCTCATCGACTCCAAGCTCTCCACCGGCATCGAGAGCATCCTGCGATTGACCGATGTCAAGGGCGACCGTGGCAACTACACCACCAGCCTCGTCATCGGCCCTGACATCCAGTGGAAGCCCGTGCCCGCCATGACCGTCAACATCGCCCCGCTCATCGGCGTGACCAGTGACAGCCCGCACCTGCAGTTGTTCATCAACGTCGGCTGGGAGTTCTGACGGCCCAGTCGGTTGAACCACAGAGGCACGGAGGCACAGCGAAGGCAGGACGGGTTTGCGCGACTGCCGCGCCTAACTGTTCTTTGGGATGGCGCGTTTTGGCCGCATATGTGATGTCTTGCGTGAGTTTTCCCGTGCATCCGGCGTGGTTCGGGCGATACCATGCATGCGTTGGTGTGA
>CAZCGB010000192.1:0-5875 GCA_964498045.1 uncultured Isosphaeraceae bacterium | reverse complement strand
ATGTGGATGTCGGATGCGCCTTCCTTCACCGCCGTCTGAATGATCAGGTTCACGAAGCGCACGACCGGCGAAGACTCGGCGTCTTCGATGTCGGCGTCGGCCTTCTCTTCCTTCACCAGCTCGACGTCGTCCTCATCCACGTCGGTCAGGATGTCCTCGACGTCGATGTCCTGCTCGGCTTCGGTGGCGGTGAGAAGCTCCAGCACGCCGCGGATGTCGAACGCCGAAACCAGCACGTGCTTGATCGACTGCACGCCCAGGCGGCGCTTGACGTCGTCAAGCAGGAAGACGTCGTCGGGGCTGGCGGTGCCGACCACGAGGCGCGAGCCTTCGCGGCGCAGCGGCAGCACCAGGCTGCCCTTGCAGAACTCCAGGCCCAGCTTGTGCAGGCTCTTCTGGTCGAAGGCGTCGGGATTGTGGTGCTCGACGCGCTCGAAGGGCAGACGATTGACCTCGGCGAGCGCCTGCTGCACGGCGATCTCATCGATGCCCGATTCAATCAGCGATTCGTGCAGCGACTTGCCGGGCGTCTGCTTGACGACGCGCCGGGCGTTCTCGAGCTGCTCATCCGTGATGACCTGGCGCGAAATCAGCAAAGAGCCGAGCTCATCGGCCGGGTCGTGCGAAAGCGGCGCGGGCGCTGGATCGTGCGTCTCCGTCGATGCGCCGGGCTGGTTGGGCGCAGGGGGAGTCGCCACGGCGGTCGCGCCAGCGCTCGACGAGGTCGATGCGGCGGACGGCGTCGCAGGCGTGCCGGTCGCCGCGGCGTTGGGGGCCGCATTGCGCTTGCCGGGCATCAAATCGCCGAGCAGATCATTGAGGTCGAACTTTGCCACGGTCGTCTCCCGAATCAGCGCTGGTCCAGTCCTGCCGCGTGCTTACTTGTCGCGTCGCATGCTCACGGGCACTTCCACGTGCATGCCCAGGGCGATGTCGTCGGTGGCGAGCATCACGGCGTCATTGGTGATCGCCTGCACCTTGAAGGTGATGTCGGAGCCTTCGGGGGCGATCTCATCGCCCACGCGCACGATCATGCCGCTGAGGTTCGCCAGGGGCTGCGAAGACATGATGATGCTCTTGACCATGAGTTTGGCGGCGGCGGCGTCAATGTCCTTCTGCCGCGCGCCACGGGCGCGGGCGACGGCGGCGGCGGGATCCTCGCCGGGAATCGGCGCGCTGATCGAGGTCTCATTCTCGCCGGGCAAAATGAACGGATTGCGCTGCACGGACTCCAGGGGCACGTGCTTGTCGATGTACGAGGCGCTGAGCACGGCGAGCACGCCGGGATCGGTTCCGGTGATCACCTTGGCGTTGCCCTTGGTGTCGCGGCCGCCCAGGAAGGTCTCGATGCTCTTCTCCACATCGCTCTTGGCGTCGGTGGCGCCCGAGACGTGCGAAAGCGTGCGCATGAACCACAGGCCGCCGCAGGCGATGACCACCACGATCACCAGCAGCATGGAGCCGCTGCGGAAGCGGCGGGTCTCGCTCGCGCCAGCCAGCGGGTCCATCAGCGTGGCGTCCTCGGGCATCATATCGCCCACGCCCAGCGGCATGGACTTCTCTTCATCCGCCATCTGGTGGCTGAACGTCGGCTTGGGCGCGGAAGTGGTTGCGGTTTTCACGGCGGAACTCCCTTCGAACGTGATCGATCGCGAGCTGCGAACTGCGTGTGTGTTGAAACCTGCCGGTGGCCCTGATCTGCGGTCTGATCAGTCGTCTCACTGAGCCGAGGCCGACGCGGTGGTGTTGGCGTTGGGGTTGCCGCCCTGCGGCTCGAAGTAGATGCTGAGCACGAACTCGGTCTTCATCGAACCCGGAGGCAGCTGGTCGTCCTTGTCTCCGGCGAGGGGCTGTGCCTTCTCGATCTTCATCTGATGCACGCGCGTGATGCGCGGCAGGTTCTCGAGTTCAAGCAGGAACTGGTAGAAGCCGTCGAACTGGCCTTCCATCGCCACCTTCAGCGGCTGCTCCATGTACATCGCCGCAGGCACGGGCTTCTCGCTCTTGACCGACACGAGCGTGAGCGCGTTGCGGCGGGCGGTCTGCCAGACCTGCTCGAGGATGCCTTCGACGTCCTGGGCCGAGGGCAGCTTCTCCTCGACGGTCTTGACGCTTTCGCGGCCGCGTTCGATCTCCAGGCCAATGTCATCGATCTTCGAGGCGACGGCGGCCAGCGTGTCGAGCCGCGACTGCTTCATCGCGATCTCCTCATTGGCCTTGCGGATCTCGTCGTTGCGCGGCTTGAAGACGTAGAAGTACGACGCCACCGGCACAGCCAGCAGCACGAGGAAGAAGATGAACTCACGAAGTCCGAATTTCATGTCAGTTTCCCTCCGGTGAACGGGGCGTGGCCGGCGCGTTGTACGCGGGGTTCATCATCGCGCCAGGGGTGATCTGCACGTCGTCGCCCATCGGATTGCGGATGCGCGGCACGTTCAGCGGGTCGATCCGGCGCACGTCAGCCTCCGGATCCAATGTCAGGTTGATCTTGAACTGACGCATGAGCCGGCCGGAGAAGTCCTTCTGCTCCGAGTACTCCAGCGTCACGTCCCGCACCAGCGGGAAGTTGTTCAGTTCCGTCATGTAGCGCGAGACTTCCAGGTCGGTCGGGGCCACGCCGGTCATCGAGATGTTGACCTTGTGCTTGGGCGTCTCCACCTTCTGCACCGTCTCCTGCGCCTGCTCCTTGGTCTTGGGCTTGTCCTTGGACTTGGTGATCAGACGGCCCTTCTCATCCTTGTCCAGAGGCGCGGCGGCGGGCTTGATCTTCTCCGACTTCATCTCGAAGGTCAGCAGCGCCAGACGCTCGGGCATGCGGTTGATCAGTTCCGCCAGCAGGATCGAACGGGGCACGCGCTCGACCAGGGCGGCGGCGAGCTCAGCCTTGTGCAGCATCTCCTCGCGCTGCTTCTCAAGCTGCGTCAGCTCCTGGATCTGCATGCCGGCCTTCTGATAGCGGCCGTTGATCTCCTCCTGCGCGCCCTTGACCATGCGGCCCTGGCGGTTGGTGACGAAGAACGCGCCGATCACCGCGATCATCACCACGCCGAACAGCAGCAGGCTCAGAATGTTGGTGCGCGCCTCGGCCTTCTGCGAGAGATAGTCTTCGGGAAGGAATGATGCGTTGCTCATGGTGACGAACTCCTGGATGACGGTCAGCGGGCAGAGATCAGCGGTCAATGTTCAGAAACCTGACCAGAATTTGTTCGTTTCGACGTTTCGACGTTTCAGCGTTTCTCACAGGTCCGTCGGCGCATCAGAGAGCCCGCACGCCACGGCCCAGCCGGGTTGTGGCTTGCCGAGCGTGAGGCCGGGGGTTTCATGGGCGGCGGTGGGATCGAACCGCGCCATCGGATCAGCCATGTGCGCGGTCACGCGCAGCGCCTTCACCATGTGCTGGCAGAGCCACGCCTGCCGCGACTCGCCGCCGATGAAGATCGCCCGGTCGATCGGCCGGCCCTTGAACAGGCCCTGGTGATAACGCAGGCACATCGACACCTCGTCGGTCATGGTGTCGAGCAGTTCGGTGATGTCGGCGTTGGAGACCTGCTTGGGCGCGGCTGCGGGGCTGATGCCGTGACGCAGGACCGTGGGCGGCATCATGCTGCGGCGGTCCTCCATCACCGCCGCCGCCGCGCCGGCGCGGACAGCCGTCGCACGCGTCGCCGCTTCGGCCGCGATCGAGAGCATCGCGCCCTGGCCCGACTGCATGAGGAATTCGCCGGGCAGGCCCAGGCGCATGCGGCGGGCTTCGCCCATGTCGCTCTTGAGCGACGCGGCGATGACCTGGTCGAAATGCTTGCCGCCGATGGTGATGTAGCGGGCGAACACCAGTTTCTTGCCATGCGCGATGGCCACGCGCGTGCCGCTCCAGCCCATGTCGGCGTAGAGCGTGGTGACGTTGACGTCGTTGTCGCGCCGATTGATGTGATCGAACGCGCGAACAAGCGCCAGAGTCTCGGTATGCACGCCCACCACTTCAAGCTTGCATTTCTTGAGCAGCTCCACGTAGCGCATCACCGTGTCCTTGGCGATGGCGAAGCAGATCATCTCCGTGCGCGCCTGGCCGTTGCGATGCACCGGGCCGACCTCCACGCTGCGCACCACGACGTTCTGCGGCAATACGTTCATCTGCATCTGCAGCTGCGCCTTGATGGCGTCGTCCCGCGTCACGCCTTCGGTCTCGGCGATCTGCATGTGCTGCGTGAGCGTCTGGCTTGAGTGCACGCTGATGACGGCGCGCTTGCCCTTGAACTTGCCCTTGCGGATGGCTTCGGGCAGGGCCTCGGCCCAGAACGCGGCGGTCTTGTCCATGTCGCCGCGGGCTTTATCGGGGATGGGGATCTCCGACGCCGCGACCAGCGCGGGGGAATCGCCCTGGCTGCTGGTCTGCAGCAACTTCGCCGAGGATGCGCCCAGGTCGATCGCGATGGGCGATGCCTGGCCCGAGAACATTCCAAACGCCATAGCGGAAGGCCTCCACGTACGCTCCGCGCGGAACCACTCCGCGAGAGTCTGACGCTTCATCCCTCCATCGACTGCAAAGACGGACGTATTGAGCGGGTGATCTGGGAAAGAGATGATTCTGAGCGCACATCACCCGCGCGTTATGGGGCGCACGCGCGCACGAACGCATGCCGCGAGCACGCGACGAGGCAAGCCGGGGTCAGCGCAGCACGGTGAAGTTCATCGTTCTTGAAGAAGCGGGACTGCGCTGCGCACCGCCGTCCCCAGCGCATCGAACCCTGCCTGCAGGTCCCATACCTGCTCCGCGCGGTCACCGGTGGTGTTGCTGATGGCACGGAGTTCGATGGCCGGGACCTTCAGTCGTCGCGCCGCGTGCACGACCGCCGCGCCTTCCATCGCCTCGGCCAGCGCGCCGGTCCTGCGCACCACTTCAGCCGCCGCCGCCATCGTCCCGCTGCAGGTCGCAACCGTGGCGATCGGCCCGATGCGAAACGTCCCGCTGAGCTGATCGAGCAGTCGCTCATCCACCGGCACGGCGTTGCCTGGGAAATCACCCAGCGGAAAGCCGAGAGCCTCCATCCCCGCAAAGCCCTGGGCCGTGACGATGCCCTCTTCCATATATATGCACGACGACGCCAGCAGCGTCTCGCCGATCTTCAGCGGCTCCTCATCCGTCTGCGGCAGCGAGCCGGCAATACCCGCGCTGATCACCGCATCCACCCCGCCGCGTTTCCACGCATCAAGAATCGCCTCGGTCGTAGCGCACGCGGCACTGGTCCGACCGACGCCCGCGACAATCACCCGCGTTCCGTCAAGGGTGCCGATGGCCTTGGCTTCCTTCTCAACGGCGACGATGACAATGATCATGCAAGCAGAATTTGTTCGTTTCGACGTTTCGACGTTTACAGTTCCCGCACCCAGATGTTGCGGTACTGCACCGGGTCGCCATGGAACTGCAGCAGCAAGGGGCCGGTCTTCACCATCGTCTGATCGATGCCACCGGCCGTCGTCGTCGGCATCTCCACGTTGTTGTGGATGACGATGCCATTGAACAACACGGTGATGCGCGGCTTCTCGATGACCGCGCCCGCATCATCAAACCGCGGCGCGCGGAAAGTGATGTCATACGTCTGCCACTCACCCGCCGGCCGCGACGCGCTCACCAGCGGTGTGGCGACCTTGTAGATGCCGCCGCAGAGGTTGTCCTTCGGCTCCATGCCGAACGAATCGAGCACCTGAATCTCATACCGGCCATGCACGTACACGCCGCTGTTGGATTTCGCCTGGCCTTCGAGGTTCGTCGGCGGGCAGAGGAACTCGACGTGGGCCTGGAAGTCGCCGAACTCCTTCTTGGAGATGGTGTCGTGACCGCCGGCGACGCCAGTGCCATCTGACTTCACCGTGAAGC
>CAZCGB010000191.1:0-5878 GCA_964498045.1 uncultured Isosphaeraceae bacterium | reverse complement strand
GGCATCATTATCGGCGTGGCGTCGGTGACGAGCGTCATCGCCGCGCTGTCAGGCCTGAAGACCAAGGTGCTCACCGAGTTCGAGAAGATCGGCGCGAGCAAGATGCTGATTTTCCCCGACCGACCCGACGGCGCGCCGCGCAACAAGTATCCGCTGGAGAAGATCCGGCTCACGCCCGCGGAACTGCTGCAGATCCGCGACAACTGCCCCTCGATCCTCAAGCTATCGCCTCAGACCTCGCTGGGCGCGAGCGTGCAATACGGCGCGGAAGTGCGCGACGGCATCAACCTCCTGGGAATCTGGCCCGCGTGGCATGAGATCGAGAATCGCGACATCCTCATCGGCCGGCCGTTCACGCCGCTGGACGAGGAGGAAGCACGGCAGGTGTGCCTGGTCAACGACAAGGCCATCGACGAACTGCGCCTTCCCACGGACCCCACCGGCCAGCACGTGCTCATCAACGGGCGCCGCTTTGAGATCGTGGGCGTGATGGAGACGGTGCAGGCCGGCATCTTCGGGCGCGGCTCGACGTCCAGCGAAGTGTTCATCCCCTTTTCCACCGCCGCGAAGCTGCAAGAGAAGTACTTCTTCTTCTACATCACCTGCCGGCTGAAATCGCCAGAGGTGGCCGAAGAAGCCAAGGCCGAGGCGACGTTCGTCCTGCGGCACGCGCGCATGCTCGAGCCGGACGATCCGAACACCTTCGAGATCGCGCCCATCGACCAGTTCATCGAGCAGTTCAAGGCCATCGCCGCGGGCATCACCGCAGTGGCAGGCGGCATCGTCGGCATCAGCCTGCTGGTGGGCGGCATCGGCATCATGAACATCATGCTGGTCAGCGTGTCGGAGCGCACGCGCGAGATCGGCCTGCGGAAAGCCGTGGGCGCGACGCCGGTCGCCATCCTCATGCAGTTCCTGCTCGAGGCCGTCACGCTGTGTTTCGTGGGCGGCCTGATCGGCGTGCTCATCGGCGAAGGGTTCGCGCTGGGCGTGAGCAAGATCCCGAATGTCGGCGTCGAGATGACCGTGCCCTGGTGGGCGGTATTCATGTCCTTCGGATTCAGCGCGTTCGTGGGCATCGTGTTCGGCATGTTCCCCGCGATCAAGGCCGCGCGGCTCGATCCCATCGACGCGCTGCGTCACGAGTGATTTCCTTTCCTTCGCGCTTGCACCCGTCTTCGATTTGGCGCACGATCACGAGCGATTGATGCCTTCCCACCCGAGACACCCATTGCTTCGTTCATACGTGCTCCGCGTCCGCAGCGCGGTTGCGGCTGCACTCTGCGCCACCGTCGCGCTTGGCGGCTGTGACAATCTGTTCAAGCAGAAGGACTATCTGTCTCGCCCGATTTCTGAGAAAGAGTTGCGGCAGATTGACGCGATCGACCTTCTGGAGCAGTCGCGCACACCGCCCGAGACCATCGAACAGGCTGCTGAGCGCGTCATCAAAGACGTCGTCCAGCCGGCCACAGCGCCGGCGTCGCTCGCGCTGACCATCGAGGACGTGCGGGCCGCTACGCTTGAGAACAACCTGGATCTCAAGGTCGAGGTGTTCAACCCGGCGATCGCGCAGCAGGAGGTGGACGCGGCGCAGGCGAAGTTTGAATCGGTGTTCTTCGCCAACGCCGGCCGCACCGTGAACGACAGCCCCGCGACGCTGGGCACCGAAGGCTCGCAGAGCACCTTTGACAACTACAACATGGGCGTGAACATCCCGCTGAAGACCGGCGGCAACATCACCGTGCAGCTGCCCATCGCCGAGCAGGAGACCAACAACTCATTCGCGCTGCTCAATCCCGCGTACACCACCAATCTGCAGTTCTCGATCAGCCAGCCCTTGCTGCGCGACGCCGGCGTGAATGTGAACACCAATTCCATTCGGGTGACGCAATATCAGGGCAAGATCGTAGATGCGCAGACCAAGCTCGAGGCGATCCGCATCCTCGCCGACGCAGAGCGAGCGTACTGGCGACTGTATGCGGCGCGACGGGAACTGCAGGTGCGACAGGAGCAGTACGAACTCGCCGTGAAGCAGTTGGAGCAGGCCACCCGCCGCGTCAACGCCGGCGACTCCGCGCCCATCGAAGTCACGCGATCGCAGTCGGGCGTGGCGCAGACGCTTCAAGGCATCATCGTCGCCAGTTCGGCTGTGCAGCGCTTTCAGCGCGACCTCAAGCGCATCATTAACCGCAGCGACCTCCCCATCAACGGCGACACGGCGATCGAGATCGGCACGGACCCCGCTCCGGTGAGCTTCGACCTCGACGGCGATTCCCTCGCCGACTTCGCCGTCGCCAACCGCATGGAAATGCTGCAGCAGGAACTCCAGATTGCCATCGCCGCGAGCAATGTCGACTTCGCGCGAAATCAGAAGCTGCCTCTGGTCACGCTCGATTACGGCTACGGCATCAACGGCCTGGGCAGCTCCTACGGCCAGGCGTTCAATCAGATGCCCAATCACTCGTTCGAGGATTGGAACGTCGGCCTCAGCGCGCAGGTGCCCATTGGCAATGAGGCCGCCAAGGCGTTCTATCAGCAGGCGATCCTCACGCGGCTGCAACGACTGGCCACCAAGTCCGCGCAGGAGTTGAGCATTCGCCTTGAGGTGTACGACGCGCTGGAGACGCTCCAGGAGGATTGGCAGAAGATCCTCGCCGCTCGTCAGTCGGCCATCTTGGCCGCGCGCACGTATGAGGCGGAGAAGCGGCAGTTCAATGTCGGCGCGCGAACCAGCACCGACGTCTTCGATGCCGCCACCAGCCTCGCCGACGCGCAGTCCCAGGAAGTGCTTGCATTGGCGGATTATCAGGTCGCTCAGATCGACATCGCCTTTGCGACCGGCACGCTGCTCGGCCGCGAGCGCGTAGTGTGGGACGCCGACATGAAGATGCTCATCGAAGAGCCGCAGGACCAGCCGGTCCTGCCGCCGCCCGCCGACCAGGCGGAATCGCAGCCCGCGACTCAGCCGGACACGATGCCGGCGACGCAGCCGGACTGACGGAGATCTGCTTTTCAGATTCAGCGCACAGGGGTGCCACGGCCAGCGACCAACGGGAGTCGGCCGTGAGACCGTCCACAGTCGCACGGACTCACGCAATTGCACTGGCGAAGAGTTGGCGCCGCCTGGCTGTGGCACCCCAGACTCACCGCCATCTGCGGACCCCGTCAACCCGTCGAAGGCCGTGTCGTGCCGTTGCGAAGCGTCCGCTGATACTCGATGTTGCCAGCAATGAACTGGTCGTAATGCTCGAGGTCCCAAACGACGATCTCACCGTCGCGACTTGCGGCAGCGAGGCGGCGGCCGTCGGGGCTGAATGACACGGTGATCGCCTCCCATCCGTCGAACCCCGTCAGCGTGCACAGGCACTGGCCGGTTGCCGAATCCCAAAGTTTCACCGTGCCGTCGGCGCTGGCGGTGGCGAGCATCCGCGCATCGCCCGGACGTACTTTCACATCCGATACAATCCCGTTGTGGCCCTTGCAATTGCCCGCGGGCTGCTTGGTGCGCAGGTCCCACGTGCGAACGTCCTTGGTCCAGGCGCCGCCGTACAACGTGTTGCCATCGGGGCTGAAGGCGGTGATCCAGATCATGGTGGGCGTCGCAAGTTGCGCGATGAGCCGCTCAGTGCGCCACTCAAACGCCTTGACGATCTCGCCCCGCGAGGTGATGACCAGCGTCTGACCGTCGGGGCTGAACCGCGCACTCAGGGCTTCGCCTTCGGGCGTCTTGAACACGTGCAGCGTCTCGCACTGCGGCCAAGACATGACGCGGATGCAGCGGTCCGTGCAGGCATAGGCCACGAAGTTCCCGTCGGGTGAGATGTCGATGCCGCCGTTGCTCCCGGCGTTGTGGTCGGCGATCTCGCGCACCAGTTTGCCGGTCTGGGTGTTCCACACATGCATGAAGCCGTCAAGCCCGCCGGTGAACAGCAGCGGCTGGGTGGGATGGAAAATGATGGGGCGGATGCGGTCGGTGTGGGCCGGGATGGTCTGAAGCAGCGAGCCGCTCTTCGCATCCCACAGTCGCAGCGTGCCGGCGTTGTCGCCCGCGGCGATCATCGCCCCATCAGGACTGAACGCCGCCGACACGCGGCTGTCGTGGCCTCCAAGCCGCAGCAATCCGCGATCGGCGCGAATCTCCCAGGCGCGCATCAGCCCGTCGGGGAAGCCTGCGACGAGCATCGCGCCGTCGGCGCTCACCGCCGCACAATTTGCCGAGGACGGCAGGGAGATCGGATGTTCGCGTTTGAGTTCCGCGAGATTCACGCGCTCGATGTTCCACCATCCACCAACCAGCGCGGTGCGGCTGTCGGGTGTGACCGCGATGAACCGGATCGCCCCGTTGGGCAGTTCAAGCGTGCTCTTGGACTCGAAGGTGCGCGCATCCCAGATTCGGATGGCCTGGTTCCAGCCGCCGCTGATGAGATGGGCTTCGTCGGGCGTGAGCGCAATAGCTCCCACCCCGCCTGGGTGCGCGAGAAGCACCTGGCTGCCATCCTGTCCGGCTTTGGGCCAGAAGCCGATGGTCCCGTCACTCGACGCCGAAAACAGCATCGACCCGTCGTGATTAAACCGGACCTGTGAGACCAGCCTGGAGTGGCCGCGCAATTCGCGTTGGATTTCGCCGGTGCGCATGTCCCAGATTCGGATCACGCCGTCGCCGCTTCCGGTGGCGAGTGCCATGCCGTCGGGGGCGATATCCAGCCCGCGGATGCCGCGCGGCTGCTTCGGGAACGCGCGCAGCAGCGAGCCGTCGCGCATGTTCCACAACTTGATCGTGCCGTCATCGCTGCCGCTGGCGAGCGTCGCGCCGTCATCGCTGACGTCGAGGCCGAAGGTCTGCTTGGAGTGGGCGTGAATTTCACGGTCGGCCTTCCACGTCTGGGTGGCGGCGTCGAAGAAACGAAGCACGCCGTCCTGGCCGCTGGTGATCACCGTGCGGTTGTCGGGCGCGAAGATGGTCGAGCAGACGGCCTGCGAGCCGGCGGCGAACGTCGCCATGCACGGCTCGCGCGAATAGAGCTCCCACAGCGCCCAGTGCGTCGCCAGCGACTGCGGATCTCGCAGATGTTCGGTCCACAGCAATGCCTCAGCCTCGCCGATGTTGCCCGCGATGCCCTGCAGCCGCCCGCGTTCGATGTTGCTGACCGAAAGCTGCTTCTGCAGTTGGTCGGCGTTGGCCAGCGCGGAAGTGCGCGCCGCGCTCTCGGATTTCTGAAGCGATCGCGCCTCGTCGCGCGCGATGGTGGCCTGGAACGCGTAGATCGACACCGCGATGATCGACACCAGCAGTGTGAGGAAGACCGCCGTCATCGCCGCCACCGCCGCGCGGTTGCGCTTGGCGAACTTGCTCATCTGGTACATCACCGATGGCGGGCGCGCAACGATTGGGTGGTCGTCGAGATACCGTCGGATGTCTGCGGCGAGGTCAGCGGCTGTGCCGTACCGACGCCCCGGCTCGCGCTCCAGCGCCTTGGAGATAATCGTGTCCAAGTCGCCGCGAAAGAACCTGTTCACCGAACTCAGCGGCGTCGGGTCGCGCTCGCCAATGATCCGCACCGCCTCGGGAATCGTCTTGCCCTGCAGATCATGTGGCAGTCGTCCCGTGAGCAGTTCGTAGCCGATCACACCCAGCGCGTAGATGTCCGATCGCGCATCCAGTGCCGACGGATCGCCCGCGACCTGCTCGGGGCTCATGTACGGGATCGTGCCGATGAGCTGCCCGATGTCGGTGCGGAGCGTGGTGGTGTGGATGTCGGCGTCGGTGGTGCGCGCGATGCCGAAGTCGAGGATTTTCGGCGTGGGGCTGGCGGGCTGAAGTCCGTCGTTCGACTCGATCAGGATGTTCGCGGGCTTGAGGTCGCGGTGGATCACGCCC
>CAZCGB010000190.1:0-5904 GCA_964498045.1 uncultured Isosphaeraceae bacterium | reverse complement strand
CGCATCTCCCAGCGGACGATGTTGCACCACTGATTGATAAGCAAGGGAAGGTCGCGGTAACTCTCAATCCACTTGGCGAACATTTCGCCGATGATGGTTTCGCTGGTCGGCCGCACGATCAGCGGCTCCTCCAACTTCGCTTCCGGATCAGGCATCAGGCCCGTGCCATCGGGCTTGGGGATCAGCCGGTGATGCGTGACAATTGCACATTCCTTGGCGAAGCCTTCGACGTGCGACGCCTCTTTCTCAAGGAACGAGAGCGGAATGAACAGCGGGAAGTACGCGTTGCGATGGCCGGTGGCCTTGAACATGCCGTCGAGCACGCGCTGCATGCCTTCCCACAGGCTGTAGCCCCAGGGCTTGATGACCATGCAGCCGCGCACCGGCGAGTTCTCGGCGAGGTCCGCGGCCTTGATCACCTGCTGATACCACTCGGGATAATTCTCCGCCCGAGTGGGTGAGATGGCGGTCTGGCTTTTTGCTTGCGTGGGAGGCTTGCTCATGGAATGCGGAGGATAGCGGTGAGCGGCGCGGCGGCCAAACTTCAGGGATCGAGCGAATTGGACGAACACGCGGCTAAGCCGCAAGCGGCGAGGGTGGATCGCCGCCTGTTACCATCGCGGCGATGAGCGTGAAGCGGGTGTTGATCATCGGCGCGGCGGGCATGCTCGGGCGTCCGGTCGCGCGGCGACTGGTCGACGACGGCTTCGTCGTCCGTGCGATGGTGCGCGACGTCGATCGCGCGAGAACGCTGCTGCCCGCCACGTGCGAGTTCATCAAGGGCGATGTGCGCGATGACCAGCGGCTGCTCAGGGCCATCGATGACTGCGATGCGGCGTACCTCAATCTCAGCGAACCGATGGTGAAGAACCCACCCGCGTGGGATGCGGAAGTCGACGGCACGCTCGCGGTGATCGCCGCCTGTCGCGCGAGCGGACTGCGGCGCGTGCTGCGCATCAGCGCGATGAGCGTGGATGATGAAGCCGCCAAGCCCGATGGCTGGTGGGCGGCGAAATCCAAGCGCGAGGCCGATCATGCGCTGATGGACAGCGATCTGGATTGGACGATTCTTCGACCGACGTGGTTCATGGAGAGCCTGTGCACGATGCGGCTGGCAGGACCGTTCCTGGCCTGTCCGGATCTGCCGCGTTCGCCGCTGCGCTGGATTTCGGGAGACGATTACGCGAGACATGTGTCTGCCGCGCTGTGGAGCGAAATCGCCGTCCGCAATGTGTATCAACCGCAAGGGCCTGAACCGCTGACGATCAAGCAGGCGATGCGGCGATTTCAAGCGGCGTGGACGAAACAACGACTGCGCATCGTGCCGACGCCGCTGTGGTCGATGCGGCCGGGGACGATTCTCAGCGGGAAAGCGCATTATCTGGTGTCGCTCCTGGACATGACGCGCGACCATTTCGCACGCATTGATCGCGAGGCGATCCCCACTGATCTGCCCGCCGCGACGATGACCATTGAGGACTACGCGCGATACGTCGAGCGCACGGGGGATTGGCCGACGAAGTAGCCGCTTGCGACTGAGCCGGCCGCACCTTGGAATGTGCGCAGGCCAAGCCGCAAGCGGCAATAATCCGCGACTGCATGACGGTTCAATCGACCACCATCGAGCGCCCCACGCCATCGTCGATCGCGCTCATCGCCGCTGACATCAAGATCGCGCACAGCGTCTTCGCGCTGCCGTTCGCGATCCTCGCGGCGTTCATGGCCGCGCTCCCGAAAAAGGTGTCTGACACCTTTTCCATCGACTGGCGTCGATTCGTCGGCCAACTCGCGCTCGTCGTCGCAGCCATGGTCTTCGCCCGCACCGTCGCCATGCTCGCCAACCGGTGGATCGACCGTGAGATCGACAAACACAATCCGCGCACGATGAACCGGCCGCTGACCAGCGGCAGGCTCGCGCCCACGGCGGCGATCAGCGCAATGATCGCCTGCGCCATCGTCTACATGCTCATCTGCGGCGCGTTCGGCGTGCTGTACGGCAACTGGTGGCCGCTCATCCTCGGCGCGCCCGTGCTGACCTGGATCAGCGCGTACGGCTACCTCAAGCGCTTCACCGCGCTGTGCCACATCTATCTGGGGTCGAGCCTGGCGATCAGCCCGATCGCCGCGGCGATGGCGGTCCAGCCAGAGTCGGTCATGCCGTGGTCGCCGACGTTCCAGCCCGGGCTTTGGCTGCTGAGCGCGATGGTGTTGTGTTGGGTGGCAGGCTTCGACATCATCTACGCATTGCAGGATGTCGATGTCGATCGATCTCAGAACCTTTACAGCATGCCATCGCGTCTGGGAGTGCGGAACGCGATGAATGTCAGCAGGTTCCTGCACCTGGCGGCCGCTGCATGCCTCTTCGCGCTTGTGCTAGCCGATCATCGATTCGGCACGCTGTTCCTCATCGGCGCGATCATCGCCTCCGCCCTGCTGCTGTACGAACACCTCACTGTCGCGCGCTGGGGAACGACGAAGATCGCCCTGGCGTTCTTCACGCTCAACGGCGTGATCTCGTGTCTTTTGGGCCTCCTGGGCGTTATCGACCTCACCCTCGTATGATTCTTTCGCGCCGCGCAGAACGCAGGGAACGCGACATGAACGTACCATCTCCCGCTCCGCGATCTCTGCGTACTCCGCGGTGAATCCTTCAGGAGCCCGGTCATGAAGAAACTCATCAAACTGCTCGCCGTGCTGGTGGTCGTCATCATTGTCGCGCTGGTCGCGGCGTTCTTCTACATCAACTCGATCGCCAAGACCGCTGTGGAGAGAGGCGGCACCTACGCACTGGGCGTCAACACCACGCTCAAGAGCGCGGGCGTCAAACCGCTCGCGGGCGAGTTCACCATGGACGGCCTCACCGTCGCCAATCCCGATGGCTACAAGTCCAGCCACTTCCTCACGCTCGGCAACGGCGATGTCGCGGTCTCGCTGCCCACGCTCATGAAGAGCGTCGTCACCCTGCCGCACCTGAACCTCAGCGACATCGACATGAACCTTGAGAAGAAGGATGGCAAGGCCAACTACCAGACGATCATGGACAACCTCAAGAAGTTGTCCTCCGACAAACCCGCCGACCCCAACGCCAAGAAGTTCGTGATCGAGTCGATCGACATCCGCAAGGTCTTGGTGCACGTGGACATGATGGGCAAGACCGTCAACGTGCCCATCGAATCGATCACGATGAAGAACATCGGCTCCGACGGCTCGGGCGTTGACATGGGCCAACTCACCGGCGTCATCACCAAAGCGGTATTCGCGGCGGTGGTGGAATCCGGCGGAGGGCTTATTCCCACAGAAATGCTCGGCGACCTCACCAGCGGGCTCGCCGGCCTTGCGAACCTCGACAAACTCGGCGAGGTCGTGAATGTCAAAGCTCTGGGCGACTTGGCAGGCAAGGCCGGCGAAGATGCCAAGAAAGCTGCGGAAGACCTGACCAACAAGGCGAAAGAAGGCCTGGGCGGGATCCTTGGCGGCGACAAGAAGAAGGAAAGCGGAAACTGATTCAGTGAATCAAGCAAAGCCTGCTTCGGCGGGCTTTGCCAACTGCGAGGCGCGCATTACCGCGCCAGCGCCCCCATCGGGTCCCACGCCGGCAACACGATCGGCTCTTGTTCCAGCGCTTTCCGCAATTCCGACGGCAACTTCGACCTGTGCGCGGCGATCTCGAACATGTGCTCGTCGAACCAGCTGTCGTTCATCACGAAGAAGCCCTTGCGGCCTGTGTTTTCGTCGCCCCAGCTGTTCTCGACACGCCACCTGCGCGCACGCGGCGAATCGGCCGGGCCGACGACATCGACGCCCGTGAACAGCATCGCGTGCGTCATGAGCGTCTGGTGGTAGTTCAGCCGGTCGGCCTTGTTCAGGCCGAAGGTCGTCTCATACAGGGTGCCGTAGTCGAAGAGGTTGGCGTCCCACAAACCCATGTCGCGGCGCATCTGTTTGCCCACGTCGCAGCCGAACCACACCGGCTCGCCGTTCATGAGCGTGCGCATGGCGATGTCCTTCATGACTTTGATGTCGACGTTGAGGTAGATCACCCGCCCGACGTTGCCCGCGCCGACGACGTTGCCCAGGTACTCGACGGTGAACGTGCGGTTCACGGGGCTCGTCGGCCGCGGATCATGCACGATGCAGATGTAGTCGTCGAGGTTGAGCGGCTTCCCATCAACGCCGACGACGTACTTCCTCGCAAACTCCTGCGGCGTCAGTTCACCATCGCGATTGAACTTCTTGTCCTTGTCGTTCCATTGCCAATCGAATCTCGATGGAGGCGTGCCGAGGTGAATGCACAGGATGCGATGGATCGCCCCGAGGATGTCGTTCTTCGCCGTTCTCACGGCTTCCATGGGCGCGCCCTTGGCCCGCAGATCGCGCAGGGTCTTCGCGCCTTCGCGGAGTTTGTGGATCAGCAGCGCGTTCATGCGCATGGTGTCGGATGAGCTCTGCGTCTCGGGCATGACGGCCTTGGGCACGATGCCGTGCTTGCGGATGATGTTGACGAACATGTTCCACTGCCCGCCATCTTCCAGCGGCCGATCGAGCAGGAACGCGACGGTGCGGTCATCCACATCGCGGCCCCCCATCGCGGTTTCGATGATCGCTTCAAGGAAGAAGTTGCTGCGCTCGAACTTGTCCCAGAACAGCGTGTAATTCTGGCTGAATTCGAAGTCCTTGAGGTTCATCTTGCGCATCGCCCCGACGCGGAAGAGGTTCAATCCCGCGAACATCCAGCACCGGCCGGACTTCTTCTGATGCGTCACCGCCCAGTCATCCAGCAAGTGCGAAAACGTATGATCGGTGTTGGTGACGATGGAGCGATTGAGCGCGATATCATCGACGGCCGTCTGCGTCACCGCGTTCTGGGCCATGCGCAGGTTCGACTTCGATTGAAAGTCGCGATTCAACGAGGCGAGAAACTCGGCGGAGATGTCGCCGCCGACGGCGGTGCCTGCGGTGAGGGCGGAGGTCGAGGCGTTGCCGCTGTTGCTCGAGTGCTGAAGTTTCTTCGGTTCGATGACGGTGGTCATGGCGAGGATTCTACAGCGCGTGCCCTTGTGGGATTCATGCGCAACGAAAGACGCCCACGGATCGCAATCCGTGGGCGTCGGGGATTCATTTCACATTCGAAGCGCGTTGAAGCGCGACTCGATCAGTCCTTCACTTCATACTCCGCGTCAATGACGTCGTCATCCTTCTTCGATGACTCCGCCTTCGCGGCGTCGGGCTTCGCTTCCGCGGTCTGCGACGCCGTCGCCTGGTACACGGCCTTGCCCAGTTCGATCGACGCCTCGTTCAACTGCTTCATCGCCGCCTCGATGGCCTGCTTGTCGTCGGCCTTGACCTTGTCCTCCAGGTTCGACAGGGCCGACTCGATGCTGGAGCGCGTCTCGGCCGGGACCTTGTCGCCATGCTCCTCCAGGCTCTTGCGCGTAACGTGAACCTCCTGCTCGGCCCGGTTGCGGACCTCGATGAGGTCGCGACGGGCCTTGTCTTCGCTGGCGTGCATCTCGGCGTCGCGCTTCATGCGCTCGACCTCGTCCTTCGACAAGCCGCTGGAACCCTTGATCTCGATCTTTTGGCTCTTGCCGGTCGCCTTGTCGGTGGCGGCGACGTTGAGGATGCCGTTGGCGTCGATGGCGAATTCGACCTCGATCTGCGGCATGCCGCGCGGAGCCGGCGCGATGCCCGCAAGATCGAACCGGCCGAGCGTTCGATTGTCGTTGGCGAATTCACGCTCGCCCTGCAGAACATGAATCGTCACGCTGGTCTGGCTGTCGCTGGCGGTCGAGAACACTTCCTTGCGTGAAGTGGGAATCGTGGTGTTGCGATCAATGAGCTTGGTCATCACGCCGCCGAGTGTTTCCACTCCAAGCGAAAGGGGCGTGACGTCGAGGAGCAGCA
>CAZCGB010000189.1:0-5912 GCA_964498045.1 uncultured Isosphaeraceae bacterium | reverse complement strand
CTTGAAAACACCCTGGGCACGTTGCGCTGGTCCCTCGGCGCGTTCCTTAACGACAACACCGTCACGCTCGACTACAACCTCAACAGCGGCAGCGGCCAGGGCGACATGACCATGTACGTTCCGCTGGCGAACTTCGGCGGCGTCGCTGCGTCGGACTTCGTCTACCTGTACTCCCACTTCGGAAACTACGGCGCGGATTACCGCTCTGGCGATGGATTCGAAGAATGGTCCGTGCTCAACCCGGTGCCCGCTCCCGGCGCGCTGGCCCTGCTCGGCGTCGCCGGCCTGCTGGGCTCGCGCCGTCGCCGCAGCTGATTCAGCCATACCACCCGCGCTCATCACAGGCATGCTCCCGAAGCCCCGCGCTCCTGCGGGGCTTTCTCGTGCGCCGCCGTCTCCGCCCCGGCCCGGTGCGAACACAGCGCCAGCACCAGCGCGCGATTTCGATCGGCGCCCACCCCGCGCAACGCCGCCAGCACCGCCCGCCGATCCTCCGAAGACAGGAAGAACGTCAACGCCTGCGGCAGGGCTTCAATGTCAGGCTCTTCGATCGACTCCATCGGCCGCTGGGTCAGCGCGATCAACCGTTCGATGCGCTCGGAAGACTCCGGCAGCAGCTCCGCCATGCGCTGCGGATCGAGCTCGCGCGACAGCAGCGCCAGCAGGTCCCCGCGACGATGCGGGTCATCCTCGCCGTGCAGCCGATTGAGCGTCAGCAGCAACAGCGCGGCCCGGCGATCGTCCACGTCGGGCCAGACGTCGCACTCGGCCGCCGGCCAGCCCAGCCTTCGCAGCACCAGCGCGCGATGGTGGCCGTCGAGAATCTGGTACCGCGTCTGGCCCGCCGCATCGCCCGG
Source organism: uncultured Isosphaeraceae bacterium (assembly GCA_964498045.1). Taxonomy (GTDB): domain Bacteria; phylum Planctomycetota; class Phycisphaerae; order Phycisphaerales; family SM1A02; genus DATKJG01. The sequence continues at coordinate 5,055 of CAZCGB010000189.1, read as the reverse complement.
CAGTTCGCGGACGATGAGGTGCGGGCACTGTCCTGTTTCGCGCAGGTGGGCTTCGAGTTTCGCCAGTAACGCCTCGGGCATCACGTTGGCATTGGCTGGATGAGCCTGAAGTCGATCAAGTGGAATCAGCATGCATGCCCCCTCGTCAGTTCATCGATATCCGAAATCAAAGCCGGGGGGGCTCCCGTCCCTGGGACCGAATGCCGAAACAGGAAATACACCGGCTGCAGCATCAATCGCTCATGCGCTGCGGCATACATCTCCTGCTCGCTCATCGCCGCGAGCTGCGCGCGATTGAGCCTTCGCGTGTGGCGCAGGAAGCGATGCGTCTCGCGCACCAGCAGCGCACGACGCGCCGCGTCAAGCGCGACCGGCCGCGTGAGGTCATGCGCAGCAAGCCCGAGGCTGTGCAGCGCATCGAGCAGTCGCGCGTGCGCCGCCCTGCATTGCACCGGCAGCTCGAATCGCCGCATGCCTGCGCGCTCAAAGAACGGCGAGACGCGGCCCATCGCCGCCAGCGCCTCGGTGAACACGACCGATTCGTTCTCGGGATGCTCAAGCGCGTGGCGCACCAGCCGCACCGCCAGGCCCAGTCCTCGAAAGCGCGGATCGACGATCACGCGGCTGACGCAGCGCACCTCGCGGTTGAGCGCGATGCCGCGCTCATGCGCCGAGAGGTGCGCGTAGCGGTTTGCGGTGGCGATGTCGCGCAGCCGGCACGCCAGCGCGGGCAGCGACCGCACCAGCACGCCGACGAGCGTCGCATCGGAGACGACGCGCAACACGCTCGTCGCACCGCCGGGATGGCCGGGTCGATAGTGGAAGTGCGCCAGCGCGCGGTAGTCGTCCATCGTGCCGGGCTCGATGGGGAACTGATCGCGCTCCGCCGTGCGTGCCTGGTGTGAATGGACGGCAGTGGTGATCTCCATCGCCGCGCCCAGCGGCTTGCGGATCAGCACATCGGGCGCGAGCGCATCTGCCAGATCATCGTGCGTGGTCGCCACGATGAACGTCACGCCCGTGCGGTCGCTCCACCTGCGGACGTTTCGCGCCAGCGTCTGCGCGGTGAGGCGATCCAGCGTGGCGGCGAACTCGTCGATCACGATCATCCGCGGCTGATCCTTCGCCGCGTCAGGCTTCGCCTCCGCCAGCATGCCCGCCAATCGGAAGCGGAACCGTTGGCCGTCGGAGAGCTCGCCCGGCCGGCGCAGCAGCGCGAACGCATCGCCCAGCCCCGCCATCGACAGCACTTCCAATGCCTCGGCCAACGGCCGATCGGGCGCGATCAGATCAATCACGCACGAGGAACCGTCGTCATCGCGTTCCGTGTGACCATGCATCTGCAGCACCCGCGCGCCGCGGGCTTCGCACTGTTGAGCGATCAATCGCAGCAGCGTGGACTTTCCCGAGCCCGATGAGCCGGTGATGAACACCACGCCCGGACCCGGGATGGGCAGATCGACTTCGGTGCGGGGGATGATCGTCTGATCGCGTGAAGCGTCCGCGCCCAGGCCGAACATTGACGCCACATCCAGCACGCGCGCGGTCGCTTGCCGCGGAGACACATGCACGGAATGTTCAAGAGTCAGCTGCATGGCGTGAAGCCGCGGGAGAAGGCAATCAGGCGTCCTCATCAACGCGATGAACGCCCGCGAGCGCTTTGAGATGTTCAATTTCCGTGCGTACCCGGTGCAGTGACACACCGAGCTCCTTCGCCACCTCGCGCTGCGAGCGGCCGTGCAGCACCACGCTCTCGGCGATGGCTCTGCGCTCGGCCGGCCAGTTCTCGTGTTGCCGCAGCACCAGCCGGAACAGCGGCGAGCGCATGCGCTTGACGAGCATCCGCAGCCGATGATGCAATCGCCCCGCGCTGCACCCTTGGATGGTCGCGATGGCCTTGAGCGCGATGCCGCGCTGGTACACAGCCTTGATCAGCGCCTTGTCGGCGTCACCCAGGTGCTTTGCCGCCTGAACGACCTCCTCGGTCAACATCCTTGGGACGGCCCATGCGACGCGCGTACGATGCTTCGCCGGGCCGATAGTGGCGTTGACTTCACCCATTCGAGTTCGCCCAACCTCATGATCCACAAGCATTTGCGCCACTCCATCCTGCATTGTTTCAATACCCGTGTTTACAGACTTGAAAACACGACAAGGAATGTTTACCATGCAGAAGACGCGGAGGCAATGGTCACGTTCACTTGGTTGTGAACACGTTGCGCGCGCCGGTGACAGGGAGCGGTCAGTTCGCACGGCCGGGCGAGCTGTGCCGGCCGGCTTCGCGCACGAGCGCCGCGCCGGCGTCTTCTCGGGAGGACTTTCGCATGAGCGTTCAATCATCGCGCGACGTCGGCTCGCTGCTCCGCGCGTTGCGTGAGAACGCAGGCCTCACGCAGGACGCGCTGGCGCGCGCCAGCCGGTGCAGCAAGGCGCACCTCTCGCTGGTGGAATCGGGGCAGCGCAGGCTGAGCATCGAGCGCGCCGCCGCCATCGAAGCCGCGCTCGACATCCTCGACGGCCGCCTGCAGGCGGCCCTCAACTGGCAGCGCGTTCCCGAGACGATCCGCGCGCAGATCGAACTCTCACGCACGCGCTCAGCCGACATGACCCGGCGTCTGCGCAGCGCGCTGGGCAGCGAAGACCCCCTGGCGTCGCTGCGGGCGATGATTGAACGCGACGCGGCAAGCGAGTCAGTCGAATCGGCTCGCGATCGATCGCCGGTCGCCTTTGAGCGCGAACGCGCCGGATGGCAGACCGACGTTGCAGCGGCGGAGGTGAATGTTGAAAGAAGGGGGGGGGCCGGGAGGCCGATCCCGATCATCAACAAGGTGGCGGCCGGGTATCCGCGCGAGTTCACCGACCTGGGTTATCCGCGTTCGATCGCCGATGAGTATCTGGCCTGTCCGCCGCCGGGCGTGAGCGATCCCGACGCCTTCGCCGCGTGCGTGGTGGGCGACTCGATGGAGCCCGAGTACGTGGAAGGTGATGTGGTGGTGTTCTCGCCCGAGGCGAGGATCACGATGGACGCGGCGCGCAACGGCTCGGGAGGAGACTGTTTCGTGCGATTGGAGCGCGACGCGGAGACGACCTTCAAGCGCGTGTACTTCGAGGATGGTGGCAGGCGGATTCGCCTGCAGCCGCTCAACAGCGCGTACCCGCCGAGGATCGTGGACCGCGAGGAGGTCGCCGGCCTGTACGCGGCGGTGTACGTGCTGCGAAAGGTGAAACGCGAAGGAAAAAAGAACTGATCAACCTGATCCAAAACAACATCCGCCCCGCAGCGTGGCGGGGCGGACGTTTGGCGGGCTCATGCACGGGCAGGCAGCGGGGTGGAGCTTGTGCTCACCCATGCATGTCCATCACACACCCGGCGCTCCGGAAACGATCGATCATCGGTCTGGTGCGATCGCTGAATGCATCTCTCAAGGCGACGTGATGTTGAGGGTGAACGGGCCCGGGGTTGATCCGCCCCAGCTGTTGTTCATCACGGCCAGGCGGTAGGTCGCGCCGGGGGTGAGGCCGGTGGCGACGATCCTGCTGAAGAACGGGTAGTCGCCGTTGGTGCAGGCGTCCTCATCGCAGGCGACCTCGACCAGCGAGCCGCACGTGCCTGAGTACAGGGCCATGAGCGAATCGACGAACGGCTGGGCGGTGGTGTTGCACATGCCGATGGTCACGCTGCCGTTGGCCGGGGCGACGAAGGAGTACCAGACGCTGCTGTGGACGCCCTGGAACTCGCCGTTCAACGCGCACGAGGGCGAGTTGGCGGGCAGGTCGGTGTCGGTCCCGCCGAAGGCTGCGGGCGTGGCGGTGGAGTTGTCGCCCTGCACAGCCGCGCCGTTGATCTTGTTGGTGATGTTGGTGGCGTTGGAGCAGTGGTCGTTGTTGCTGCACGCGGTGCCGGTGCACGGCGCGCCGTTGCCCAGGAACACGCCTCCGGCCGACGCGCACGCCGCAGCGGAAAGCTGCTGACACGATGCGCCGGTGCAGCAGCCGCCAACCGGGGCCGGGCAAGCGCCCCACGCGGTGATGACCGCGAGCAGATCAGCCACGTTGACGCTGCAGTCGCCGATTGACGATGAGCTGGCGGGCGCGATGTCGGCTCCGCACACAGGAGGCAGCACGATCGAAGGCGAAGCGGGGCAATTGGGGCACGGTCCCCAGGCGCTGATCACCGAGAGCAGATCGCTGACGCCCACGGCGTTGTCGCCGTTGATGTCGGCGACGCACAGCGTCGGCCTGATCTGCACGATCCATGCGCCGGCCATGCCGTGACCGATGATGACCTTGCCGTCGGTGGAAATGGCCTGGCAGACTTCGAGGATGGTTCCCGAAGGCACGCTTCCGCCGTTGCCGTTGACATAGGTAGCAAGATCGATGCACGGCCCGGAGCCTGCGGGATGAATCCACGCGCGGCGGTTGCCCAGGAGAATGTCGAACCCGACGACGGTCCCGTTATTGGCGATGTCCATGGGGACGCCGCCCCAGCCCGGCAGAGCCGAGCCCGCGCCAATCTGCGTCACCGCCAGCCCGGGATAGGTGTACATGACCGCCTTCTGATTCGTTCCCGAGACGCGACCGCCCAGAAGGATGGTGCCGGCGTCGTTCATGCCGAAGATCTCGCCCTGGATGTTGGCGTTCTCAACAAGCTGGCCCGCGCCGTTGGCCGTCCACACCGCGGGGGTGCGATCGAACGTGCCCTGCGCGAATCCGGCGATCACGCTGCCGTTGCCCGAGACCACCGACGCGCGATTGGCGCCGTTGGCGAGGTTCTGCAACTGCACCATGCCGGTGGCCTGCGTCCAGCGGAAGCCGCGGCCGGAGCAGCCGTCCCAGGACAGTCCGACGGCGACCGTGCCGTCGGCATTGAGTTCATATCCATTGCTGTGGCTTGGGCAGCCGTTGGGATTGGCGTTGGGCAGAAAGCCCAGGCTGGTCCAGTGGTCGTCGCCCTGATGCCACATGCCGGCGACTTCGCGGCCGAGTTCATCCACCATCGACGCGAGCACGACCTGGCCGTTGTCGGAAACGGCGACGGCTTCGGCGGCTTCGAAT
>CAZCGB010000188.1:0-5945 GCA_964498045.1 uncultured Isosphaeraceae bacterium | reverse complement strand
GAGGCCGCCCTGGGTGACGATGTAGCCGTTCTCTCGGAGGATGACGCCGGTGCCTTCACCCACCCGGTCCTGGGGGGTTTCGTTGGGGATGGGAGTCATGCCTTCGGGCATCTCGCCGCCGAAGAAGCGGCGGAGCAGGTCATCGGGAATCTGCTGCTGCATGCCGCCGCGGCCGTTGCCAGCGGACGATGTGGGCTTGAAGTGCTGGGTGGAACGGATATTGACGACCGATGGAGCCATGATCTTGCTGGCGTACTTGAAGGCGTCGGAGAGGCCGTTGGCATGCTTGATGGCTTCGCGCTGGGCAGCAGTGGGGGCGGAGGGCTGCTCCTGGGCGAAGAGCGTGTGCGAGCCGGTGTAGGTGCCCCAGCCTGCGCCGAGGGCTGCCGCGATGGCGAGCGCCATCGCGGTTCGAGAGGGACGATGGAGAGACTTTGTGCGGAGGAATGTATTCATGATGAGGGGAACTCCTTTCACTCGCGATCCCCGGTCAGGCGTCCAGGCCTCCAGACAGATCGCATGATGATCAATACCGGGGTGGTTTGCGAATAGTTCGGAAGTCCGAATCGCCCTTCACGGGAAGCGTCGATTTGTGTTGAAAAACTGCGGAAATCCCGGTTTATTGCACTGCTTTTCGTGCAGTCATTGCACAGGGGGGCATCCCAGTCGATGGCGAAAAGGCGGCTGGTCTCGCGTTCGGACGAACAGGTCAACTGAACAGGTGATTCCGGTGGCAAGCATCCGAAACGACGCAGCAAGTTAGTGATCGATATCTTTCGAGCGGCCGGCGACCCGATCGTGAGATGTTCTGCGAACAGCCGCAGACGCGTGGCGTTCGTTGCCTCGTCGACCGCGCTCCATCGCAAAATGGGTGACGTCGACGACCGAGCTCCAAGACAAAAAAAATATTCAGGTCTGGCCTATTGGATTGACGTGGTTCGCAATGGTGGTACTGTTCCCACCAATAAAGACGGCTTGGGGAGTGGAGCAACGGGGGGTGGGGAGCAGGGACCATGGAGCCGGTCCACTCTTCGACGGACGACGCGTGAGTCGCCGACGAAACGCATGGCTCGCGACAATGGTGGATGCACACCACACATGATCAATGGATCAGTTGGCCCGACCAAAAAGGGCCCGCACCTCACGACGCTGCCACGCACCGTCAGGTTGAGCGTGCTCACTTCGCCCGATGAAGTGCAAGACGACGGCTCCGATGATGAGCCTCCGGGGCATTCGTCCCTGCAACGATCACTCGCCACAACTGAGACTGACGGCCGAGGGCACGGTCATCTCAACGGGCATGCCAGTCGAAACGGGCACAACGGTTCGGCGGCGTCGCACGTCAAGCGCATCGCGGTCGCGATCGATTCTCCGGCCATCGAAGAAGCCCATCGCGATGTTGACTCATTCGTCATCAGCCCGCGCACGCGAGCATTCATCGAACGTGCGTTTCCAGACGCCACCGATGCCCAATGGAATGACTGGAAGTGGCAGCTGCGCATGCGCATTCGAGACGCGGCAACGCTGTCGCGCGTGCTGAAACTGTCGGATGACGAACTGGAGACCGTCAACCAGCTCGGCGGACAGTTGCCCGTCGGCATCACGCCGTATTACGCCAGTCTGCTCGATCCGGACGATCCATCGCAAGGCCTGCGCAAGACGCTGGTGCCGACATCCAGCGAATTCATTCACGTTCCGGCTGAGGCGGAAGACCCCCTCGCTGAAGACGCACACAGCCCGGTCCCCGGATTGGTGCATCGTTATCCGGATCGAGTCTTGTTTCTGGTCACGAGTTTCTGCGCGGTGTACTGCCGCTACTGCACGCGCTCGCGCCTGGTGGGCAAGACCGGCGAGTATCACTTCAACCAGAAGCAGTTCCAGGCCGCCATCGACTACATCGCGGCCCATCCGGAAATCCGCGATGTGCTGATCTCCGGCGGCGACCCGCTGACCATGGGCGATGACAAGATCGACTGGCTGCTGTCGCGCCTGCGAGCCATCCCGCACGTCGAGTTCATCCGCATCGGCTCGAAAGTGCCCGCGGTTCTGCCGCAGCGCATCACGCCGCAGTTCTGCGAGATGCTCAAAAAGTATCACCCGTTCTGGATGAGCGTTCACTTTATGCATCCCGATGAAGTGACGCCGGAGGTCGCGCAGTCGTGCGGCCGCCTCGCCGACTCCGGCGTCCCGCTCGGCAGCCAGACGGTGCTCAACGCGGGGGTGAACGACGACGTGGAAACGATGAAGCGCCTCATGTGCGGCCTGCTGAAGATCCGCGTGCGGCCCTACTACATCTACCAGTGCGATCCGATCACCGGCTCGTCGCACTTCCGCACGCCGATCGAGAAGGGCCTGGAGATCATCGAAGGCCTGCGCGGCCACACCACCGGTTACGCCGTGCCGCAGTTCGTGATCGACGGCCCCGGTGGCGGCGGCAAGATCCCGCTTCAGCCGAACTACCTCGTCGGCCGCGACGGCGACGACGTGCTGTTGCGCAACTATGAGGGGAAGATCTTCCGATATCCCGATCCGATCGCGCGCTGATCGACGGGTGAATCATCACGGAGAACACGGAGATCACGGAGAAGAGCCAGGCGATGCGGAATGCGCCGATTCAATCTCCATTGGCCGCCTCCGTGATCTCCGTGTTCTCCGTGGTTAGTCTGTTGGAACCAACATGCTCATCGGCCTGACCTACGACCTGCAGCAGGATTACCTCGATGCCGGCCACTCTGAAGAGGAGACCGCCGAGTTCGATTCCATCGTGACGATCGAATCGATCGAGGACGTCTTGCATGCGATGGGGCATGAGACCGATCGCGTCGGGCGCGCCACGGTGTTAATGGAGCGCCTGGTGCAAGGCGACCGCTGGGATTTGGTCTTCAACATCTGCGAAGGCCTGCACGGCTTTGGCCGCGAATCGCTTGTGCCCGCGCTCCTTGAAGCGCACGAAATCCCCTGCACGTTCTCCGATCCACTGGTGTGCGCCCTGACGCTGCACAAGGGCATGGCGAAGCGCGTGGTGCGCGACCTCGGCCTGCCCACCGCCGACTTCGCGGTGGTGAACGATGAAGCCGAAACCGCGAACGTCAACCTTGTGTATCCGCTGTTCGCCAAGCCTGTCGCCGAGGGCACCAGCAAAGGCGTGACGAAGGAATCAAAGTGCGATTCGCCCGCGCACCTGACGAAGACCTGCCGTGCGCTGCTTGCGCGGTTTCGCCAGCCTGTGCTGGTGGAGACGTACCTGCCCGGCCGCGAGATGACGGTGGGCATCGTCGGCAGCGGGGGGGCGGCGCGCGTGATCGGCGCTATGGAGGTCACCGCGCTCAAGCACATGGGGGCTGAGACCGAAGGCTACTCCTACGCCAACAAGCACGACTGGGTGGGCAAACTGCAGTACGACATCGTCACCGGCGACATCGCGCGCGAGGCGCACACGCTCGCGCTGGCGGTGTGGCGAGGCCTGGGCTGCCGCGACGGCGGCCGTGTGGACCTGCGCGCGGACGCGGCGGGCAGGCTGAACTTCATCGAGGTGAATCCGCTGCCGGGCATTCATCCGCAGATCTCCGATCTCACGATCATCAACAACCTTTGCGGCGGAAAATACCCCGACCTCATCGGCGCGATCGTGGACTCGGCGATGCGGCGCGTGCGGGCCCCGAAGACGCTTGCGGCTTCGCGCCGCGAATCGTGAGGCGTCGTGACATGCGTTAGCATGACGGCTCCGATGCGCGTCCTCATCATCTACGACCACGTCGCTGACGACGCTTCCCCCGACCAGGCCGACGCGCTCGATCAGGCCCGCGCCGTCGCCGCCGCGCTGGAGGCGCTCGGCCACGAATGGATGACGATGGGCGTGACGCTCGATCTGTACGCCGCCCGCGAAGCCATCGCCCGACTGCAGCCCGAAATCGTTTTCAACCTGGTCGAGTCGCTGGGCGGGTCCGGCCGCCTGATCCATGCGCTGCCCGCGCTGCTGGACGTGATGGGTGTGCCGTATACCGGGGCGACGGCTGACATGCAGTTCATCACCTCGCACAAGCCGCTGGCGAAGGAACTGCTCGCCGCATCGCGCATCCAGACGCCCGACTGGACCACGCTCAGCAAGCTGCGCCGCAATGCCGCGCTCGAGACGGCGAGCGCGTATGCGGGCGGCCAGTGGATCATCAAAAGCCTGTGGGAGCACGCGTCGATCGGCATCGATGCGCAATCGGTCATCACCACCAGCGACCCGGCGGTGATCCTGCGCGAACTTGAAACGCGGCTTGATCACCTGGGCGGCGCGGGCTTTGCGGAAGAGTACGTCGACGGCCGCGAATTCAACGTCAGCCTGCTGGCCGGCGGGAACGAAGTCGCGCCGGGCGTGTGGACGCCGCAGGTGCTGCCGCCAGCCGAGATCACATTTCGCGAACCCGAACGGTGGGGGGCCCGGCCGCGCATCGTCAACTACGACTGCAAATGGAACGAGGATTCGTTCGAGTACCGCCATACCGAGCGCGTCTTCGATTTCGTCGAAGATGATCAGCCGCTGCTGCAGCGGCTGATCGCGACGGCCCGCGCCTGCTGGGTGGTTTTTGAACTGCGCGGCTACGCGCGCGTGGATTTCCGTGTGGACGCCCAAGGCGAGCCGTGGGTGCTGGAGGTGAACACCAACCCGTGCCTTTCGCCCGACGCCGGCTTCGCCGCCGCGCTGGACCGAGGCGGAATCGAATACGCGCAGGCGATCGCGCGGATACTCCAGGATTCAATGCGAACGCACCCGATGCGCGCCTCCAGCCCTGTCGCTTAAGCGACTGGGCCGGCAGCGCACCTGGCTCCGCGTATGAACGATGCTTCCTCCATCCTGCTCCGCGCCGCCGCGCGGGAATCCGATTCGCACGCGGTGCGCGTCATCGTCGCCTCCACGGGGTTCTTCTCCGCGGAGGAGATCGGCATTGCGGTGGAATTGATCGACGACCGCCTTGCGCACGGCGAAGCCAGCCACTATCACTTCATTTTCGCCGACGATCCGAGCGATGAAACCGTGGGTTACGCGTGCTTCGGCCGCGTCTCGGGCACGCTGGCTTCGTTCGATCTGTACTGGATTGCCGTGCGCGATGATCAACGCGGCACGGGTGTCGGCGGCGCGCTCATGCGGGAGGCGGAGCGGTTGATCGCTGCGCAGGCGAAGCCGCATCGCGCACGGGTGTACGTCGAAACGTCCTCGCGCGCGCAGTACGAACCGACGCGCCGGTTCTATCTGAAATGCGGGTATGAGATCGCCAGCACGCTCGATGATTTCTACGCGCCAGGTGATGGCAAGGTGACTCTCGTCAAGGTGTTGTGAGCGACGCAGCGACTGTTCTGGCATCACTTCAACAGATTCAGCACGGCGTCCGCCAATCGTTGGTACTGCTCCGGCCGGTTGTAGATCTGGCAGCACGGGCGCACCCACCATTGGCCGCCCCATTCGATGCACGGCACTTCGATGCGGTCACGCTCGAAGATCGCCGCCGCCACGTGCTTGAACGACTCGAATTTCGTGCGCAGGACATCCTGATGCGGCAGCGGCACAGTGGCCATTGAGCCGAGCATGCGGCCGTCCAGCGGCGTCGCCGACTTCACGCTCCATCGCCCGCACAGCATCGATTGCACCCATGTCGCCATCTGGTGGTTGTGGCGCATGATGTGATCCCAGCCGAGCCGTCCCATCCACGTCAGCGAATCCTCGACGCACAGCCAGGGAGTGACGTCGCGCGTCGCCTGCCAGCCGAATTCCTGCTGAAAACCCTGGTCCAGGAAATGGCTGATGGTGGGCGGATGGATGCCCTCTTGTTTGTCGCTGCGCACGTGCAGGAACGCCGCACCGATTGGCGCGCACGCCCATTTGTGCAGGTTGCCGGTGTAGTACGCTGCGCCGATCGACTCGATGTTCAGCGGCAGCATGCCCGGCGCGTGGGCCCCGT
>CAZCGB010000187.1:0-5948 GCA_964498045.1 uncultured Isosphaeraceae bacterium | reverse complement strand
CCGATTCCACCACAGCCGCGCCTGTCTTGGCAACATCTTGAACACGCGATCATCCAGTGCGATGCCCTCGATGCGATTGTGCACTTCCGTCGTCTGCGCATTCCATTCACCCTTGACGAACAATCCTTCATTGCCGAGCGACTGACCTTGATCATCCACTTCGGCCAGTTCGTACGCGAACCAGTTCTCGGCGTTTTCCACCGGGTGCATTTCGCCAGACATGCGCCGACGGCCGTTGAGAATGAACTGGTCCGCCGCGTGTGTGCCGACTTCGAGGTTCAGGTCGCTGATGCGCACGCGCGAAGGCGGAGAAGTCGCGCCGGTGCCCCGTTTGGGTCGAAGCGACATGAAGTTCATGCGGCCCGTCTGGACGACGTCTTCGCTCATCCGCACCGTGATGTTGGAAAGCGCGGCTGAGTTCACCTGCACGGCGCCTGAAAGCAGAGCATTGAGATTGATGTTCAGTTCGGCGGTGCCGATGCGAGCGATCTCCGCCGCCGGCCCGCGAAGGTCCGGCGCAGTCAGCGTGACATCGTTGAAGGTCACCCGTCCGCCGCCGTGATACGTGGCCTTCGCAATCGTCACCTCGCCGCCGAGTCTGCGCTCCAGCACCGGCTTCAATTGCCAGATGATGAACCACGACCGCGTCACCATCCACAACCCAAGCGTCAGGAGCAGGCACAGCAGGAGACCCGCAATGCCCAATCGCTTCACCCATCGAGCGACGCTTCTTCGTGTCGGCTTCGGCGGAGGTGAGGTCGCGACGTCTCGAGTCTGGGCGATTTCGCCACTCATCCAGCGTTTCCAATGCACCAGAGCCATTCAATCACACACATGGTTGTTCGCGTACCGACACGCGGCAATTCTACGCCATGCATCATCTACACTAGATCGACAAGATGCGTTGAAACTGATCGGTTCCCGATCGTCAAATCCTCAATTCCGCAGGACAAGCCTCATGCGTGTAGCCCTCACCGGCGCTTCGGGATTCATCGGTTCAGTTGCAGCCCGCCAGCTGCACACGGCCGGTCACAGCGTCACCGCGCTGGTCCGGGCGACCAGCCAGCGCGAGCACATTCAGCCGTACGTCGATCGTTTCGTCGTCGGACTGCACGATGACGAAAGCCTTTGGCCGGATTTGCTGGACGGCGTCGACTGCGTGATTCACAACTCGTTGGATTGGCCGGCAGACCCGGATTGGAACCTTGATCGTCATCTCAAATCGAATTTGACCGCTTCAATCAAGCTCCTGGAAGCATCAAGCCCGCGGCAGTTCGTGTACATCTCGTCGGTGGCGGTGCATCATGACATGCGGCCGCGCTGGCAAGGGGTGATCGATGAGGATCATCCGCTTCGCCCGGCGCATCTGTACGGCGCCTTGAAAGCGTCGGTTGAAGCACACTTGTGGTCCGCCCACTACGAACGCGGACAGCATACCTGTGCGATTCGTCCGTGTGCCGTGTATGGCATCGATCCTGAACTGTCGCGCTCACACGGCCATGCGCTGATCGAACAACTCAAGCGCGGGGAGCCGGTGAACAAACCCGGTGGCGGCAAGTTCGTCCACGTCGATGATGTCGCCGCGTCGATCTTGGCCGTCATCGGCAATTCCGAAGCCGCAGGCAAGCCGTACAACCTCGTCGATTGCTACGCGCGATGGGCGGATTGGGCGAAGATCGCCTGTGAAGAACTCGGAGTGAGCGTGCCGATTGACTTCTCAAGCCCCGAGGCGCCGGCAAATGTCTTCACAAAGGACGCAGCCAACTCGCTGGGCGTGCGACTGGATCGCGGATTCGATGGAATCCGATCGCATCTGCGCATGTTGATGGATGTCATGCAAATTTCGACGTAGGTATTCAGAGCCGAGGCCAGAACACGAACCGCAAACACACGCTTTCGGCAACTGATGCACTGGACCGCCTTCCTCGCCTATCGCCGTTTCCCTTCGCATGCGCGCGTCATGGAAGACTGCGCCTGCATTCAATGCGGTTACAACCTGCGCATGCAGATGGTTTCGGCCCGCTGTCCCGAGTGCGGATACGAAGTCGGCAACTCCGTGTTCCTGCTGGCGAAGCCCTCGGCCGCCTCGCGTGGCTTGCGCACAGCGGCGATGACGTACCTCGCGCCGCTCGCCATCGCACTGCCGGCGATCTTCGAAACCTACTGGTCCGTTTTCGTCGTCGCACTGGTGGGGACGGCTGCAGCGCTGTTCCGCTTCATCGGCACGACCGACCTGCGCCTCAACGCCGCGCTCGCGCGGCTGCCCATTGTCGGCCCGCGGCTGACGATGTGGTTGATTGCGGCGACGATCGACCTGATTCTGGCCGCGGGGTTGCTGGTCGCCATGCTCATCGTCTCAACCAACCGCAATCTGCGCGTCTCTGGATTGGGCTACAGCATCGTCACCTGGTGTTTCATCGGATGGTGGTTCACCACAATTCTCAGCGCGTGGTTGGCGGGGCGGTTCGGCCTCGCGCTCATGGACATGCTGAACTACGTCTGGACGCGCATCGAGTTCCGCGTACAGCAGGTGGCCGTCCCCATCGTCTTCGCGCTCGGGCCGGTGTTTCTCGTTGGCATGAAGTCCGTCGCGACGCCAACGATGTTGAAGATCATTGAGATCGGCATCACGGTGATCACGATCGGCGCCATGGTGATGACAGCCTTGCCGCTGTTGCACTCTGCGACCGCCTGCGATGAATCGACGCGCGATTGGGATGAATTGATCGAGAGCGAACGCATCGCGGTGGTGCCGGAGGGGCAGCGGCCGAGAATGCCCGAGCCGCCGCCGATAAGGGTTGAGGGGTAGCGTGTTCCTGCCGCGGATCTTGTCGGCTGAAACTCATCATCCTTCCCGGATTTCAGGCCTGCTTGCAGAATCGGGGGATTGCAGCCAAAACGCCTGCTGCGACACTAAGACAATCGCATCTCGTGCGTTGTCCTGTTCAAGGGCAACGAAGATCGTTCCGCCCGAATCAAGTGAAAGGCTCATGTGAAGCCGTCGAACCGGCCCGCCAAGGTCCCCGCCGCAGCATCGCGCGAAGCTCCGCTCTCCGCGCCGACTCCGGCCGCACCATGCGCCGGCGAGGTTCGCAACGACTCCGCTGAATGGATTCGCCAAGCGGTCGAACGCTTCGAGTCGCCGCTTACGCAGTACGCCACGCGCCTGATGCGTGGCGACCTCGATCGCGCCCGCGATGTGGTGCAGGATGCGTTCGTGAAGCTCTGGAGCGCAGACCGCGCAGAAGTCGACAGCCACCTCGGCCAGTGGCTGTACCGCGTGTGCCGCAATCGTGCACTGGATATCCGCAGAAAGGAAAGTCGCATGACGACGCTGCAGGATGACAAACTTGACGGAATGAGCCGGCCTCAGCCGGCCAAACGCGATGCGATCGGCGACGACTCCACCAGCGCGCCCGCGCACGAACCGCACAGCCCGGCCGTCATCGCGCTCTTGAATACGCTGAACGACACACAGCAGGAGGCTCTGCGACTGAAGTTCCAGGGCGGCTTGAGTTACAAGGAGATCGCCGCCGTGATGGACATCACATCCAATCACGTCGGCGTGCTCATCCACAACGCGATCAAGTCCTTGCGCGAGCGGATGAACGCCGAATCGAGCGCAACAAACACCGCTGTTCATCAGGTGCGCGCATGACCCGCTGCCATTCCACGATGACCTTCACGACGACTTCCCGCATGCGAGGTGCTGCATGACGCATCCTTCTCAACCTTCCGAATTTCACAACGATCCGCGCCTGACCGCGTACGCGCTGGGCGAATCGCTTGGTGACGACGCGCCGGATCTTGATCAAGTCATCGCCCGTGATCCCTCGCTTTGCGACGAGATCGAATCGATTCGCGCGACTGCGGCGCTGCTGCGCGATGGCTTCGCAGCTGAGCCTGGCGCGACATTGACGGCTTCGCAGCGTGAGTCAGTTCTGCGTGAACCGCTTGGGCATCGCCATGCGGTCTCACGCGCCGACGACAGGACATCCGCGTTGAATTCGCCACGCGTGTTCGCGCTGCGCTCACGCTGGATCGGCGCGACGCTCGCGGCCGCCGCCGTGCTCGCCCTCTCCGTCACCGCCGCGATCATGTTCAACCGTGACAGGGACGGTGCCGTCGGATTCGCCCGGAAAGATACGACCGATTCCGTCACTCGTCCGGGCGCGACCAACGAAGGGTTTTTCAAGCCCGGCGATGCCATGGGTGAAAACAGCCGCATGGAAGCGGCGGCGCCTGCGCCAGCTGCGCCGATGGAATTGCGCGCCGGCGCCGCGAATCCGCCACCAGCAGCTGATGCAGGCGTCGCGCCGCCGCCTCCGCCAGGCAACATGAGCGCCCAAGTTGGTGCCGATGCGCTCGCAAAAAGTGACGTCGGCGATCGTCGCAGCGGCGTCGCGCGCGGCGGCTCGGATACGAAGGAGAAACTCGAATCCGAGGCTAAGACTCGTGCCGCGGATCCAGCTGCGGGGCGGGGACAACCGGCCGACGCTTCATCGAAATCGATGGACGATCAGAGTGGTCTCGCGCCGAGCCCTGCACCCGGCACGCCTCAGCATGCGCCCGTACAGCGGCCCGAACCGACTCCCACCAAGCCCGATGTGCAACCAGCGATTTCCGGCGGCGCAGGCGGCGGCGGCGGCGGGCGCGGCGAATCTGGCACTGCAGAAAGCCCGTCAGCCAATGCAACAGGCCAATCAATTTCGAATCAGCCGACTTCATCCACGGGTCCGAACAAGCCCAAAGCGCGCGAAGAGTCCGGAAAGGATGAGACTCGCGCTCGCGATGGCGAAGTCCCGTCGTCCGCGCCCACATCGACAACCGGCGCTCCCTCAACTTCACCTGGTGGCAGTGTCGCGGGGGAATCATCCGCTTTCGACGGTCGCGACAGCGGCGCAGGCGCCGCAGCCGCCCAAACGGGCAACCTGCGTCCGACGATGCGCGGCGTGCAACCCGATGCCCCGGCCGCAGCCGAGCCTCAGGTTCTCACAGACAAGCAGATCGCCGACATGGATGAGGAGCAGGTTAGACAGTCGCTCGCGGCCAACGAACACGCACGTGCAGACAGCAAGAACAACTCGCGGCTCGAGGCGCAATTGCGACGCGAGTTCGCAAGCCTTGGGAATCGTTTGAGGGTGCTCAAACAGCAGCAGGCGGAGGAGTACTCGCGCATCAACGACAACCCGTTCATCAAGCCCGTCGGCGAAGCGGCGCTCTCCACATTCGCCGCCGACGTCGACACCGCCGCGTACGCCAACGTTCGACGTTTCCTCAACGCGGGCGAGCTTCCGCCGCCCGACGCCGTGCGCATCGAAGAGTTGATCAACTACTTCCGCTACGACTATGCCCCGCCATCGGCGGAGGACGGCGATGCGCCGATCAGGGCCAATGTGGAGGTCGCCGCCGCGCCGTGGAATCCATCACATCGGCTGGTGCGCATCGGTTTGCGCGGCAAGGAGGAACGCCTCGACATGCGCCGCGCGACCAGCCTGGTGTTCCTGCTGGACGTCTCGGGTTCGATGAACGCGCCTGACAAGCTGCCGCTCGTCAAAGCCGCCATGCAGCTGTTGATCAAGCAGCTCAACGCCGACGATCGACTGGCCATCGTCACCTACCAGGGAAACGCCGGGCTCGCGCTCGACTCGTGCTATGTCACCGCGGACAACCGCGAGATCGTTGAGGACGCGATCAACACGCTCTCGCCCGGCGGCGGAACCAACGGCGCTGGAGGCATCAGTCTCGCCTATGACATCGCACGCCGGAACTTCATCAAGGATGGCAACAATCGCGTCATCCTTTGCACCGATGGCGATTTCAACGTCGGCGTCTCGGGCGATGACGCCCTCGTCAGCCTCATCGAGCAGCAGCGCGAGAGCGGCGTGTTCCTCACCGTGCTGGGCTTTGGCACGGGAAACCTCAAGGATTCGAAAATGCAGAAGCTC
>CAZCGB010000186.1:0-5971 GCA_964498045.1 uncultured Isosphaeraceae bacterium | reverse complement strand
GTCCGCGGAGGTGCAGGTCGATGGGCCGCGAGCCGAACGCACATCCGCCGGGCATGGAGACGGCGGCGCGCTTGCGCCGCGCCAGCAGCGGGCCGAGCACGCAGATGCTGGCCCGCATGGTGCGGACGATGTCGTAGCGGGCGTGCGTCTGGGCGTGGTCGAAGTTGTTGAGGGTGATGGTGCCGTACTCGCCATCGACGTCGCAACCGAGCTCGCGGAGCAATCGCCCCATGTTGGAGATGTCGGAGAGTTCGGGCACGCGCCGCAATCTGACAGGGGCGTCGGCCATCAGGGCCGCGGCCATCAGTGGCAGCGTGGCGTTCTTCGATCCATCGACCGTCATGCGGCCGCTGAGCCGCGTTCCTCCCTGAATCCTGAATGCGTCCATGTTCGCGTCCTTCGCGGTCGAGCTGTGCGTCCAATGCGTTCGCCGCGCTCATCCGTTCGCGCGGCGTCCCAAGCCGTTTCCCGGCTGTGGAAGGGCGATAGTGTATCGGCGGATCCGAACGCTGCAGGCGAGAAACGGTGGCACTCTTCAACCTTGCCGCTCAATGGCCGGATGGGGTGGCGGAGCAAGCGACAACAAGCGTGCATTCCAGGGATTGCACGTTCAACACGGGCGCTTTGCACGAGCTGTGACGGGCCGTGTGGGCAGGTCGTGGAAACGCGCCCGCAGGGGCGACACGCGCGGCATATCCGGCAAAGTGTCAACGGGTTATCCACGAGGCATACATGCGTGGATGATCTGCAATCGCGGGCATCAATTCTTGCTGCCGACCCGTTGTCATCGCATGTTTGTCGTGAATCGGGGACGGGCACGGGTGGCGATGTTCACAACCAAAGAACGGAATCCGCGCATGCTTCAGAATCGAATGCTCCTCACCGCCGCAGCCGCATCGTGCGTCATCGCGCTTTCCGGCTCAGTTCCCCTCATCGTTTCCGCAGCTCCTCCGCAGAAAACACCGCCACCGCCGCCTCAGGAGATCGTCCTGACGGGCGTGGTGCGCGATTTCAAGGAGCACACGGTTCCCGGCGGCCATCCAGATTTTGAGCAGAAGCCGGATAACGGCTTCGGCCGCTATTCGGGCAACGTGCGTGCGACTCTTGATCCCGACGGAAAGCCTGTCTGGATCGGCGGCGGCCACAAGGTGACCTCGCAATGGCGGGATGCGCAGCATCGCCAGATCTGCCACACGCTGTTCAATGCTGCACGCGGGGACACCGATGGCGCATGGGGCATCGCCAGCAACGGCGGCGTCTCTGGCGTCAATTCGTTCGCGCAGTGGTATCGCGATGTTCCCGGACTGAACATCTCCGCGCCCCTTTCGCTGCATTTTGTGCGGCAAAATGATGGCTCGTATGTCTTCGACGACAAACTCGATCCAATCTACGGAAGTCGCGGCGGGTTCTTCCCCATTGACGATCAGCTTTTCGGCAACTCGCCAGGATCGCCCAAGCACAATTTCCACTTCACCTTCGAACTGCACACCGAATTCACCTATGACGCCCACGCCGGCCAGGTGTTCAAGTTCATCGGCGATGACGATGTGTATGTGTTCATCAACGGGCAAATGGTCATTGATCTTGGCGGCGTGCATGCGGCGCATGATCAGTTCGTGGACCTGAACCGCTTGGGACTGGTTGATGGCGAGAGGTACCAACTCGACTTCTTCTTCGCCGAGCGGCACCGGACGCAATCCAACTTCAGAATCCAGACGAATCTGCTGCTCGAGAGCCCGGGGGTGGTTCCCACGATCAACAGCGGCTTCGATTGAGCTCCAAACGATGGTTATCGGCGCACGCGACTGAAATCGAATCCATCACGGAGAATCCGAATGCGTTGACTGGCTTCACCAGGCATCACAGTTCGCACACGTTCTGGCTCTGAGGCGCTGTGGGCATTGCGTGGACTTGGCGTTGTGGAGGCGAATCGTACGGTTGAGGCGTCCAGGCGTCTTGCGAACGAAGGAGCCTCAGTTATGTACGCCAATCGAATGATCACCCGTGGGTTCGGAGCGAGCGCCTTGTGTGCGACCTCGCTCATGTTGACGCTTCCGTGTCTTGCGGACACGGATACGGCAACGATTCAGCTGACAGGCCTGGTGCGCGACTTCCGCGCATACAACGCGGTGCACGGCCACCCGGATTTCCAGGTCGCGCCGAACCTGGGCTTCGGCATCTACAACGGCAACGTTTCGCCCATGCTCGGGTCCGACGGCAAGCCGGTCTACACTGGCGCGGGATGGCTGACCAAGACGCAGTGGAAGACCAGTGCGAGCAAGCCCATCTGCTACCTCCTGTACAACGCCGTTCTTGGCGATCAGAAGGGCACAAAGGGCGGCGCGAGTACCGGCGCGATCACTTCGCAAACGTCGTTCAACCAGTGGTACAACGATGTTCCGGGCGTGAACATGTCGCAGCCTTTGACGCTGACGCTGAATCGGCAGTCCGATGGATCGTATGTGTTTGACGACAAGACTGACCCGGCCTACTCCGCACTCGGCGGATTCTTCCCGATCGACAACCAGCTGTTCGGCAACTCCGGCGGCACGCCAAACCACAACTTCCACTTCACCTTTGAACTGCACACCACGTTCAAGTACCGCTCGGGTCAGAACCAGACCTTCAAGTTCGTGGGCGACGACGACGTGTGGGTGTACATCGACAACAAGCTGGTGATCGACCTCGGCGGCGTGCATGGCGCGCAGGATCAGATCGTGCATCTCGACCGTCTTGGACTGACCAACGGCAACATGTACAACCTCGATTTCTTCTTCGCCGAACGTCACTACACGCAGTCGAACTTCCGCATTCAGACCAACATCGACCTGACGAGCACGGCCCTTCCGGCGGTCAGCGCGGTCTTTGACTGAAACACCGCAAGCACGAACTCCTTCAAGATTCGCCAAGCCCGGACCCTTAAGGGTCCGGGCCTTTTTCGCTGCCAGGCCGTGAATACCTCACTGCAGGAGTTTCACTTCCGCGCATGGGCGAATACAGTGGTGCAGATGAGCGAGACCGCCATCGTCGGAGAACCGCACCTGCCCGAGGTGCAGATGCATCTGGTACTTCCCACAGCCCCGGTCGTCGGTCGGCTTGTGGTTTCGGAGCTCTGCACGCGCGGACGCGCCAAGAGCGCGGCATTTGTGCGGCATGTCGCCATCGATGTCTCCGGTACGCCGCTCGCAGGGCAATTCAGAGCGGGCCAGTCGTTTGGCGTGGTTGCGCCAGGCGTGGACGCCTTCGGCAAGCCGCGCAAGGTGCGGCTGTATTCCATCGCTTCTCCGAGTTGGGGCGAGGACGGCAAAGGCAATGTCCTGTCCACCACGGTGAAGCGCCTGATTGATGAGTTCAAGCCGCAGACGCCGAAGGATGATGGGGACGCTCACCATCTGTTTCTGGGCGCATGCAGTAACTTCCTTTGCGATATCAAGCTCGGCGCTGACGTCATGGTCAGCGGGCCGAACGGCAAGCGGTTCCTGCTTCCGACGAATCCCAATGAGCATGATTACCTCTTCATCGCCACCGGCACCGGCATTGCGCCGTTTCGCGGCATGGTGCTGGAACTGCTGAAGAATCCCGCCGGTGCATGCACAAGCCAGATTCACTTGATGATGGGTTCGCCGTACACCACCGATCTCATGTACGACGAGCTCTTTCTGCAGCTGGCGAAAGAGCACTCGAATTTTCATTATCACACAGCGATCAGCCGAGAATCCCCCAAGATGGACGGTCGGGGCGTGTACACCGATCGCCTGCTCGACAGCAACATGGAATTGTTCGGTCCGCTGTTGAAAAGCCCGCGCACGCTGATCTACGTCTGCGGCCTTGCGGGCATGCAAACCGGCCTGTTCAAGACGCTGGCCAAACATGGCCTGGGAGACGGCTTCATGTCGCTCAAGCCGGAGATTGCAGCCGTCGAACCGGCGCAGTGGACCGACGAGACGATCAAGCGGCATGTCCGCCCGACGCGGCGCTGCATGCTCGAGGTGTATTGACAGCTGTAACGCTCGGCGGGCGTTTGATCCTTGGTACGGGCGCAGCAAACCGTGGTCGTTCTTGCGCGAATCACCTGTCGCGTCACATGCATCGGCCCCAGTGTGCGATGACGAACAGCATGTCAGCGACGTCCACGATGCCGTCGCCCTGCGGGGCCGGAGCGAAGTCCCACGCGCATGGCGCCGGACACGTGCCCCATGCGGCAATCACCGCGAGCAGATCCGAGACGCCTACGACGTTGTCTTCGTCGCCGTCGCCGGGGCAGAGTGACTGAACCGGGCAACTCGGCACCGTGATGCACTTCTCGAATGCGCAGCAGCAATCCGAAACCTCTCGAAATGGATGCTGGAGCAGCACATTGAAGCAGAACGTCTCGCCCGGCTGGGCGTTGACGATCTGAACGCTCATCGGGAACAGTCCGCCTGGCGCAAGCGGCGGAAGGAAAACGAAATCCTTGACGAAGAAAGCCGTCTCACTCTTGAAGGGAATGAACAGGGCCCAGTCGGCGGGGAAGTCCGAGAGATTCTCCAAGACGAAGGTGTACGTGAACGAGACGACGCCGTTCTTGCAGGTGACATCACTGATCGACTGTTGACGCAACTGGCCGCAGTCGCATTGGGGCATGGTGACGCAGACGTCCTGGAAGCAGCACTCAACGAAATTCGCCGTGACCAGGCCGACTGGGAAGCAGAACTCATCGCCCGATTTGGTGTTGCAGATCGTGAGCGTGATCGTCGTGGTTTCTCCGTCTTCAAGCAATGACCCATCCTGCGTCAGCAGGTTGATGACGTTGGGGTTGATCGTCACCGATGAAGTTGGCGTGGGATGAAGCGGAATCGTGACATACTTGACCGGCTGGCCGGAGGTGTTGGTCAGATGGAACGAGAGGGTGAAGCAGCCGTTGGCACCGGGACAGAGCACCTTTTGATCGGTGATGACGAAGCAATCGGGAACCTGGTCCGGACAGGGAATCTCGACATCGCACATCTGCGCCTTGCTACCGGCGTTGGAAAAACGAATGCCGATGTTGGTGCTGAGGTTGGGGGCAGTCTGATCCACACCCTCGATGCCGAACGGTCCGCCACTGGCGGTGAGTTGGTCAGCGGTGAACCAGACGCGGCCGAGAGGCAGGGCTCCAGTGAAATTGTCGTAGTCAACTCCACCACAAGCATTGGTGGACGGCGGCAACGTCGGAAAGATGTTGAAGCCGATGGGATGGCCCAGCGGCCCCTGGATGGGTGCGCCGAACAGCCGCGGAAAAGTGCTGACCCATGCTGATCCGTTCCACGCGTACTCCAAGCCGCGTGCAGCGTGAGCGCCGACCAGTACGCCGATCTCGCCCATGTCGCGCTCGGCGAGAACCATTCTGCATTGAGCGGAGAAACTGATGTCGGAAACCGGCCAGGAAATCTGTGCGTTGAACAGAGTTCCTTGCGTGGTCATGGGTGGATAGGCGGGGATCTGCAACTCCTGCCGCCGCGAATTCGGAACAAACGCACCTGTCGCGCTCAATCCCACCGACCAGATGGCGTTGGGGACCGAGCCCGCCACGATCGATACGGCATCACACGCCTGCTCCTGACCCCAGACGCTGTAGTACAGCCTGCCCTGATGCGGCTGCACAGCCCAAACCCGGCGGCCGCGCGGCGCGTAACGGTCATAGCTGTTGCCGACGACCGCTGCTGCGGATTGCACGGCGTTGAGACCATGGTCAAACGCCTCGACGGGTACGCCGGCGGCGCTGATTCGGTAGATGCGACCATCGGCGAAACAGCTGGCGAACACCTGATTGCCGTGGGCGCAGTCAACCGCCACGTCGCCGATGCCCGGCGGGCAGGTGCTGGGAACCAGGCAGTCGGAGAGGCCCAGACCGTACGTGCCCGGGTAGCAGCCAGGCAACACCGGTGGCGGCGTTGAATTGTCGGGAATGTTGCAGAAGACCGACGGCGCGCCCGTGATGGCGTCAATGCGG
>CAZCGB010000185.1:0-5981 GCA_964498045.1 uncultured Isosphaeraceae bacterium | reverse complement strand
TGCTGATGTCAAGGAACGTGGTCGGGTCGCCGTAGTCGCCGTACCACAGGCCGCGCGCGATCATGAACTTGCCGTTGACCAGGTCTTCGCTGAAGAACTTGGTGTCCACACCGCGCGGCGTCACCTTCACGCCCAGCGCCGCCTGCCACTGGGCCTGCAGCTCAAGGCACATCCACTTGTAGCGCGAGGAATTGACGTTGTACAGCAGATCGATCTCGGGAAATCCCTCGCCGCGATCGTTCCTGATCGAACCATCGCGCACGCGCCATCCCGCTTCCGCAAGTTCGCGCTTCGCGCGCTCGCGATCCATCGTCAGCCCGGCGGGCGAGTGATAGCCCGGAATCGAACCGACGGGAATCAGCGCGTTGGCCACCGGCTCGCTCAGGCGCGTGGCGACATTGACGATCGCCTGCTTGTCCACCGCCAGCGCGAACGCGCGGCGGACGCGGGCGTCGGCGAACGGATTGTCGCGGCCATCTGCAAGCTTCGCCCGGCAATTGAAGCTCACGAAATCGGTGCCGAAGGTCGGGTACACGCGCATGTTGCGGCGTTCGTCGGCTCCCGGCGCGGGCAATGCCGCCAGCGCATCGTCAAAAGACATCCCGCTCGCGAGCAGTCGATCGAGTTCTTCGCGATGCTTCGCGACGTACCGCTCCTGCTGCGCGAGCATGTCGGCCTGATATTCCACGCCCACCTCCGCAAGCCAGTCGATCTCGCCCGCCTCGAACGCCATCACCGCCGTGTTGGCGTCCTCGATCGACAGCAGCAGGACCGAATTGTTGCGCACGAGCTCTGGTGAGTGGAAGTTCGGGTTACGCTCCAGCCGCAGGTCCCGTTTGTATCGCCACTGGGTGAGTACGTATGGCCCGTTGCTCACCAGCGAACCCGGGCGCGCCCATTCGTGCTTCTGCTTGAGCCGGCCGGTCGCCGCTTCGAGCGCGACGAATCTGCGCTGCGCCCACGGCGGCGCGGCGACTCCCGCCCAGCCGCGCTGCGCATCAATCAGCTCCGCGGCGTGAGGCCAGCCTTCCACGGTCGGCCGATGCACCGGAAACGCCGGGCCGAAGCACAGCAGATCGAGGAAATACGGAACAGGCCGCGTGAGCGTCACCTGCAGCGTGCGATCGTCCAAGGCGCGGATGCCGACGGTCTCATCGAAGCGCCGCTCGGTCTCCGCGAACAGCCGCTCGGCATCAGCGCTTCCGCCGCCGTCTCCCGCCGCATCACGCGATTTCGCGAACGCCGCCAGCTGTCCGTTGCGCCATGCGAAGAACTCCGCCGCGCCCTCGATCTCGAAGAACAGGTTGGAATAGTCAGCTGCGGTGTCGGGCAGAAGCAATCGCCTCCACGAGTAGATGAAATCGTGAGCGGTCACCGAGTCGCCGTTGGACCACTTCGCATCGGGGCGGATGCGGAAGACGTACACGCGCCCGTCGGCGGAAACCTCCGGCAGGTCAGCCGCGGCCGGCTCGATGGACATGTCCGCGTTGTTGGAGCGCACCAAGGGCTCGTACAGCGCGTAGGCCATGCGGAAGTCCTGCAGGTAGCTCATGCGCTGCGGGTCGAGCGTGAACACCTCGCCACGGTTGACCACCACCAGGTCCGCGGTCTGCGGCGTGTCGTCCCAGCGCACCGCGACCGCCAGCACGAAGACGATCATCAGCATGGGGGCGAGCAGTCGCATGAGAGGCAGGAAGCCTACCTCTTTAGACCGCGCTGCAGGATTGAGTCAGGAAAAAACCGGCGGCTTTGCAGGCGATACCGACCGCCGCGCCCGCCAGCAACAGCTTCAATGATCGTCGTTCGTACGGCGGGATCAACTTCAGACCGCGCCCTTCGGCTTGTACAAACTCACGGCTTGTACGGGGCCTTGGTCAGCACATCCTGCCAGGCCTTCACGCCGGTCTCGAACTTGGCCTTGTCGCCGGCCTTCCACGCGCCGTTCATGTCGCTGGAAGGCGCGGGGCGGACGTTGCTGGCCACCACCGGATCGATGCGCTGCAGAAGCCCTTCGCATGCGGCGACGAGGATGCCCATGTCGCGGGTGATGGACTGATCTGCGCGGGCGGCGTCCCAATGCGCGCGAGCCCAATCGAGCAATGCGCCCAGGGCCGGGCCGAGCGTCTCGCCGATGCTCTTTCGTTCCTGCGGCGTGAACTGCGTGGCGAACCGGTCGCGAAGCACCACGACGATGGACGCCAGAGCCACGACGTTCGAGCCATCCACCACATCGTTCGCGGCGACCATCTTCTTCGACACCGACGCAAGCGCCTCGGCCTGCAGCGTGCGGACGGTCGACTGATCGGCGGGCGTGAGGCCGGCGGCGTCGGCTGCGGCCAGCGCGCCGAGCTGATGACGCAGGACCAATCCGTTGTCTTCGCGGACCGCGGCTTCGCGCAGGCTCCTTGCCGCGGCGATGGTCTTGCGGCCATCGAGCGCGCCGCTCATCAGCAGCATGCGCTCGCCGTTCGCCGACTGCAATCGAACCTGCCACTGCGGCTGGTTCTGAAGATCCGCGTTGGCGACCAGCACGTTGCTGGCCTTGTCAGTCCCCAGGTGCGCCAAAATCACCGCGGCGTTGATGGCCCGATGGATGTCCTTGCCCTTGAGAGCGGTCTCCATCCCCGGCGCGGCGGCGCTGGAGAACGTGCCACGAAAGTTGGGCGACATGTTTCGGACCGTCGCCTGCACGAACTCGCGGATGAGTTCGTTTCGCGCCTTCTCAACCTCGCTGGGCGTCGAACTGGGATTATTCAGCATGTCCGCGTAGAACTTCACATACGCGTTGATCCGTTCGACTTCGGGCTGCGACAGCGCGACCTTGGTGACCAAGTCACCCAGAGACGCGGGCGGGTTCTGGGCGCAGCATGCGGCGGCGAGGACAAACGCGGCCGCCAGGCCCAGGAGCGGTATGAGACGACTTCGAGTGTGCATCCGATATTCTGCGTATGACGCGCGCGAGCCTGACGTTTCCTCTTCCATGTCGAACCCGCAGCGGACCCACGACCGTACCAGTCTGCGAGTCGAGTGTCAACGATTGCACCCTTCCCCCACCCGCTTCCAGCCGACATTCGCCCAAGCCTGCTCCGAGGTCCGGCAGGAGCTGCATTTGCGGCCGCTTCCCACCCGTGCATACAGTGCGGGAAAGCGGCTGGGAACGCCGCCTGTCTGGCTCGGACAGGCATCTGTACGGATGAACGACGCTCCCGGTTGTGTCTGGTCGATGATGCCCGAGCCCCTGCCATGTCCAAGTTGGCAAGCGGCGGCCCGCCGATCCTCGCCCGACTCGGGTTCTGACCATGCTCGGCCGGGCCAAATCGGCGTTTTTCGCGATCGCGATGGAGACCCCAGTGGAGACCTCATGCCGTTTCTGACACTTCGCCAGTTCATGCGGCACGTTTTCGTGATCGTGTTCGCCCTGGCGGCGTGGTCCGGCTCGGCGACGGCGCAGACGACGCCGGCCCAGCCGGCATCGGGCCCCGTCGACGCGCGTACGCCGCAACAGCGCCTCGCCACCGAGATCATGCGCGGCGCCATGATCACCGCTGCGGTGAATCCGCTCACCAGCGAAGCGCTGGACATCGCCTGCATCCTGGCGCGTGAGTCGGTGGCGCTGGATCCGGGCAACGTCGGCCTGTGGCGGCTGGCGCTCAACATCGCGACGCTCGGCGAGCGCGAGGACCTTCGCATCGAGGCGATCGACACGATCAGCCGCCTTGATCCGGCCAATGAGAACATCCGCCTGCAGAGGATCAACCTTGCGCTCGACCGCTATCCCACTGTGGAGGAGCGCGCGGCGGCGTACGAGAAACTGCTTGATTCCGACAACGTCGATCGCCTGGGCCCGCCGATCGCTTCGCGGCTCGCGCTGGACCTCGCGCTGCTCAGGCAGCGACTGGGCGACATGGACGCATTCACGCGCTGGCTGACCAAAGCCCTGGAGCTCGATCGCTCGAATCGCGCAGCCGCAGCCATGGCGGCAGGCTTCTTCCAGGCCAATGTCACAGACGCCGTCGGCCGTGCTGAACTGTTGACGAATCTGATCACCGCCGATCCCACCGACATTCAGACACAAGTGTCGCTGGCCCAGCTTCTGCTGGAAAACGGCGCCTACACCGCGGCGGTGCGCATCTACCAGGACGTGCGCAGCGGCATGAAAACCGCGCGCATTGCGGCCTCCACCGAATTCATGGCGGACGTCGCGATCGCGCAGTGGGCTGCAGGCGACATCGAAGCTGCGCTGGAAACCATCGATCAGCGGCAGGCGGAGATCGACGAGGCCTTCCGCGCCGAAAAGGCCCGGACCGACACCTCGCTCACCATGGTCGCCATCGGCAACCTCAAAGGCCCGGTCGATCCAACCCTCGCCATGGTCGTGGCGGCGATTCACGCCGATCGACGCGACGCCGACGCCGCAGCAGCCATCGCCGCAGCCATCCAAGCCGGCGAAGCCGATCTCAAAACCCGCGCCGACGCCAAACCCCCAGCCGATGCCTCCGAATTGGCTTCGCAACACCTGCACTTGGCCTGGATCACTCTCTGGCTGGCCGACGACGTCGCCAAAGCGGCGGAGCACATCGCCGCCGCCGAAGCACTTGAGCCCCTCACCGAGTCCACCCGTCAGCGCCTTGACGGCTGGCAAGCGTTGAAAAAAGGCGAACACGACCGCGCCATCGGTCTGCTCACCCCGCTTGCCGAAGGCGATTCCTCCGCTCGCCTCGGCCTGGCGCTGGCGCTCGAAGCCGCCGGCCGCGAGAAGGACGCCGCCCGCGAACTCCTCGCGCTCAACACGTCCCAGCCAGGCTCCATGATCGGCATCTGGGCCGCCGGCGAACTCACACGCATCCTCGGCCAGCGCCTGCCACTCTCCAAGCAGGCCACACAACTCGAACAACTCATCGCCTCCATCCCCAGCGTCTTTGATCGCTACCCCAAAGACGCATCCATCGCACTCGCGCTCGACATCACGCCCGCCAATCCCAATCCCCAGGCGTTCGAACCCATCCCCCTCACCATCCAGCTCACCAACCTCACGAACATGCCGCTGGCGCTGGACAAAGACGGCCCGCTGCGTCCGCAGATCCTCGTCGAGCCGATCATCAACACCAGCATTCCCACCACCGGAACGCCCAAGCCCTTCGTCATCGACCTTGATTCGCGCCTGCGGTTGCTGCCGCGCGAAACCGTGTCCACCACCGTCGATCTGCGCTGGTTCGAGGTGGGAGACATGCTCAACATCATCTCCACAGCCGGCGGCATCGTCCGCCTCACGCTGTATTCCAACTTCATCGCTTCCGACGAAGGCACGATCGTCACGGGGCTCTACGGCCTCGAGAAGGCCGCCCCGCTTCTGCGCCTTGACGGCGTGCGCGAGAGCGACCAGTGGATGACCGCAGCGCTCGACGTGATCGGGAATCCGCAGGCTGAGGGGGCGGCCGATCCCGATCGGATGATGGTGCAGCTCGCGCTGCTGGGCAACGAGATCACGCTTGCCGAGAACAATCCGACGGTGCCAGCCGAGAAGCGTGCATTGATCAACCAGGCCAAGGCCGCGCTCCCGGAAGCGTTCAGCCGGCTGGACCCGGTGCGACAGGCGTGGGCCCTGACGGTGATGACCCACTCGTTCCCGGTGGAGGGCGTGCTGGACATCGCGCGCAAGAGCGACAACCGGCTGGTCCGCATCGCGTACTTGATGGCGCATCTCAAGGGCGTTGAGGACCCGATGCTCGACGCCGCACGTCGCGGCGAGGATGTGCCGCTTCAGACGCTCGCTGACCGCATCGTCACCCGAGCCGCCAACGCCAAGAAGAGCGCCAAGCCTGCGACCGCACCGGGTCGTTAGCGACAGTCTTCATCATCGTCCTGCGATTGGTCCGATGACGTTGGACCAGGCGCCTTTCCCGTGCCCGCCAACGCTCTCGAATCAAGATTCGCCTCCGCCGCGCCACGCCTCGGCTGGGGTGGCCGCTGGGGGGGCCGCT
>CAZCGB010000184.1:0-5985 GCA_964498045.1 uncultured Isosphaeraceae bacterium | reverse complement strand
CGGACTCGCCTTTGAGAACGGCCCTCTGCCTCGCTTTCCCTGCTCCAATTTTTGCGACTTCAGGTGATATGCGGCACGTCTCAGAGCAACGTGCCGCGCAGTATGAGGGCCGCAACACCGAAGTAGATGGCTAAACCGGTGACATCCACAAGCGTCGCGACGAACGGAGCCGAGCACGTCGCCGGATCGAGCCGACAAGCCCGAAGGACGAACGGCAACATGCTTCCAGCGATCGTACCGAAGCACACAACACCAACGAGGCTTATCCAGATTGTCAGCGCAAGCCGAGTCGTGTGGCCACCGTAGTCCACCCAACCCATGCGTTGCCAGAGGACAATGCGAACGAATCCAATAAGTCCCAACCATGTGCCCAGCGCAAGGCCGGAAGCAAGTTCCTTGCGCACAACCTTCCACCAGTCACCGAGCCGCAATTCGGAAAGCGCGAGCGATCGGATGATCAGCGTGGCGGTCTGTGAGCCAGAGTTACCGCCACTGCTGATGATCAGCGGCACGAACAACGCCAACACCACCGCTTTGGCGATTTCATCCTCAAAGTAGCCCATGGCGGTGGCGGTGAGCATCTCGCCGACGAACAGGATCGACAGCCATCCGGCGCGCTTCTTGAGCAGCGTGAGGAACGGCGTGGTTGCGTAGGGCGTGTCGATCGCCTCCAGACCGCCCATTTTCTGCATATCTTCGGTGGTTTCCATTCGCGCGACGTCGATCACATCATCAACAGTGATGATGCCGAGCATCTGGCCGTTGTCATCCACCACCGGAAGCGCGACGCGATCGTATTTGTCAAAGGCATGAACGACTTCCTCGCGATCAGCGTGCGCGGGGATGGACACCAGCGGGCGATCATGCAATTCGCCGACGATTGACTCCGGCTCGGCCCGCACAAGCGTCGGCAGGCGCAATTCGTTGACCAATGCCCCGGCGTCATCCAACACATACACGATGTACAGCGTTTCGGTCGAGCGCGGCGAGTGGCGAATGTGATCGAGCGCCTCGCCCGCAGTCATCGTCGGAGTCAGCGCGATGTAGTTGGGCGTCATGAAATGCCCAGCCGTGTTGGGCGGATAGCCCAGCAGTTGCCGCGTCTTCTCGCGCTCTTCGGGTCTCAATCCATCGAGCACGCGGCGTGTGATGGTGGCAGGCAGTTCATCGAGCAGGCGCACTCGATCATCCGGAGTCAAGCTGTTGAGCAGATCGCGCGTCTGATCGCTGGACAGCGACCGGATCAGCTCCTCCTGATGCTCGAGCGGCAGATACGCGAAGATGGAGCCGGCACGCTGACGCGGCAGCAATCGAAAGATGATGCCTTCATCCTCCACCGGCAGATCGATCATGATTTCAGCGACATCCTGATCGGTGAGACCGGCCACGGATTCACGCAGTTCCCGCCAATTCTTCTGCTGAATCATTTCCTCAAGGTCGGTTTGGATCAATCGCCCGAGCATGTGCGTCCTCCGAGGGGCGCGTCGGAGCATTCAACGCCGACGTGACGCGTCAGCATATCGCCAAACCGATCTTCCCCGTCGAACGCGGAAACTCAGGCCTTACGCGCCATCGGACGCGGCTCGCGCTGCTTGGCAGGATCGCTGCTGGAGGCCGTCGCATCCGAGCCAAGTCCAAATGCGTCGTGCACGACTTGAAGTGCGCGCTCGCCATGCTCTTTCGGCACAATGCACGAAATCTTGATGTCGGAGGTGGTGATGTTGTGGATATGAATGCCCGCATCGCCAAGGGCCTTGAACATCGTCGCCGCCACACCACTGTGGCTGCGCATGCCCACGCCCGCGACGCTGACCTTCGCCAAGCCGACTTCCACCGTTAGTTCGCCCGTGCCGAGCTGTTCAATGGCCTTGCCGGCGGCGATCTTGACGTCGGCGAGATCGCCGTGATCGACAGTGAATGAGAGCGATGCGCTGTCGTCGTGCGCGGTCTGGATGATGTCGTCGACGATGACATTGGCCTGGCCGATGAGATTGAAGATCACGCCTTGCACGCCCGGCGAGTTGGGGATGCGGCGGACGCTGATGCGGCCGAGATCCTTCTTCAGCGCGCAGCCAGCCACGAGGATTTCTTCCATGTCATCGGTCTCCCTGCAGATGATTGTGCCTTCATCGGGCTTGCCCGAATGCCGCACGTGGATGGGCACATCGTATTTCTGGCCTGCCTGCACGGCCCGGCTGTGCATCACGCCCGCGCCTTGCGAGGCGAGTTCCAGCATCTCTTCGAACGAGATGCGGCTGAGTTTGCGCGCGTTCTTCACCAGCCTCGGGTCGGCGGTGTACACGCCATCGACGTCAGTGTAGATCTCGCACGCCCCGCCTCCCCTTCCCCCGCCCAGCGCGGCAGCGATGGCGACCGCGGTCGTGTCAGACCCGCCCCGGCCGAGCGTGGTGATCTGGCCGTCATCGCTGACGCCCTGGAACCCGGCCGCGACGATGACGCGCCCGCGACGGAATTCGCGATCGAATCGCTCGATGTCAATGCCCTGAATCTTGGCCTTGGTATGCGCGCCATCGGTGCGCATACCCATCTGGATGCCGGTCATGCTCACCGCATCCACGCCAAGTTTGTGCAGGGCCATGCTCATCAAGGCGATGGACACCTGCTCGCCGGTGGACATGAGCATGTCCATTTCGCGCGGATTGGGCGACTCGCAGAGGCCCTCAGCCATTTCGATGAGTTCATCGGTGGCGTGACCCATCGCGCTGACGACGACCACGACATCGTGGCCGGCGCGGCGGGTCTCAGCTGCCCGCTTGGCGCAGCGGAGCATTTTCTGGAGGTCGGCGACGGACGTGCCACCGAATTTTTGGACAATCACAGCCATGGTGCAGAGAGTATCGACAGCGCAAGCCTTGCGCGTGCAGGAAATACCGGGTGGACAAGCCGACGGGCGAAGAGGATAGTCATGACGTGCCGTCCGGGCGAGCCTGCGCCGGCCCGCGACGGAATCCGTATTTCACATCATGCGACGAATCGTCCTTGCCATAGTCTCGCTCTTGGCCGTCTTGCTCGCTTCATTTGCCGACAAAGGCCAGGCGACCGGCCAGCCGACGAGCCCCCCCGCTTCGCTCCCCGCCACCTCACCTGTTCAAGCGAATTCGGCATCCGACCGTGTTGCGGGCTGGCGTGAAGACCTGCGCTTGCTCGCCGAGACCTTGGCGACCAGGCACAAGGATGCGTTCACGATCACCTCTCGCGAGCGGTTCGACGAGGCGATCAGAGGCCTCGATTCTCGATTGGATGGCTTGACCGATCAGCAGACCTTCTACGAACTGAAACGACTTGTCGCGCTGGTCGGCGACGCCCACACCAACCTTGGCGACTCGAAAGGCCGATTCAATACGCCGTTCTGTCCGTTCAGCGTGCTCATCCTCGACGACGGCACGTACGTCACGGCAGCCACCGAAGCGCAGAAGGGACTACTGGGCCTGAAGATCACGCGCATCGGCGCAGTGGAAATTGATGACGCCATTGATCGCCTTGGCGCGCTCGTGCCGCATGAGAACCGCGCGTGGCTGCTGGCGCAGGTGAAGAATCTGATTATCTCGCCCGATGCGCTGGCATTTGTCGGGCTTGCCGACGACAACGCGCATGCGACGTTCACGCTTGCGGATGCGGCAGGCAAGGAGACCACCGTCACGCTCTCGCCAATGCAGCCGGGCGAGCGGCAATCGCCTGATGCCAGACTGGCGCCAATGAAGATCGCCCCAACGCTGCGGCCGAGGTTTGGGAACGCGATATACGGCTCAATGCTGCTGTCCGACTCGCGCGATCTGTACATCTGGTTTGACGCCTGCCGCGATGACAAGAACAAGACCGTCGCGCAGTTCTGCAAAGAGACGCTCGACGCCATCGAGCGCGATAAGCCCCAGCGCATCATCATCGACCTCCGGCGCAACAGCGGCGGCAACAGCGCGCTGATCCAGCCGCTGGTGCGCGGACTGGCCTCGCGCAATGCCGCGTCGAACCCCGCGCCGCCGTTCGTGCTCATCGGCCGCGGCACGTTCTCGTCGGGTCTGTGGGCGGCCGAGGACTTCAAGAGGCAAGCCCACGCGATCCTCGTCGGCGGGCCCACCGGCGGTAAGCCCAACTCCTTCGGCGAACAGCGCTCGGTTGAACTCCCCCACTCCGGCCTGACGCTGTACTACTCCACGAAGAAATGGGTGCGCGAGCCTGAGGGCGACCCCGAGTCGCTTGAACCTGACGTCAGGAGCGATCTGACGTGGGAAGACCTTGTCGAGGGCCGCGATGCGGCGATCGATGCGGTGCGGGCATTCAAGGCGGAATGATGCGCGTAACAAAGCCCAGGGACTCATGTCCCTGGGACATCCTCGGCAATCACGCCATCGCCTCGGCCTTGTCGCGTTCCTTGCGGTCGGCCCGTTTGCGATCGTTCTCGTTCAGCATGCGCTTGCGCAACCGCACCGATGAGGGCGTGAGTTCCACCAGTTCGCCGTCCTCGATGTATTCGAGCGCGCCTTCGAGAGTGATCTGCCGCGCGGCCTTGAGGACTTCGGTCTGTTCCTTGTTGGCGCTGCGGATGTTGTTCAACTGCTTGGGCTTGGCGACGTTGACGTTGAGGTCGTTGTCGCGGTTGTGCTCGCCGACGATCTGGCCGACGTACACGGGGACGCCAGGCTCGATGAACATGACGCCGCGCTCGCCCAGCCCGAGGAGTGAATAGGCGGTGGCGTTGCCGGTGTCGTTGGCGATGAGTACGCCGTTGATGCGTTTTCGTTCGACGCTCTTGAGCGGGCCGAAGTGCGAGAACGAGTGGTACATGATGCCTTCGCCGCCAGTGGCGGTCATCATGCGCGTGCGCAGGCCGATAAGCCCGCGCGCGGGGATCTCGCATTCGATGTGCATGCGGTCGCCGCGCGCGTTCATGGACTTCACCTCCGCGCCGCGGGAGCCGAGCAGTTCCATCGCCGGCCCCATTGCCGAAGTCGTAGTGTCCACGGTCAACCGCTCGAACGGTTCGCACAACTCGCCGTTGATCTCCTTCTCGATGACCTCGGGCTTGCCCACCGCGAGTTCGTAGCCTTCGCGGCGCATGTTCTCAAGCAGCACGCCCAGGTGCAGCAAGCCGCGGCCGGAGACCTTGAACTCCTCGGCGCTGTCGCCGGGCTTGACGTGCAATGCGACGTTGGTCTGAAGTTCCTTCTCCAGCCGCTCGCCGATCTGTCGCGACGTGACGTACTTGCCTTCGCGGCCGG
Organism: uncultured Isosphaeraceae bacterium; assembly: GCA_964498045.1. Classification (GTDB taxonomy): domain Bacteria; phylum Planctomycetota; class Phycisphaerae; order Phycisphaerales; family SM1A02; genus DATKJG01. Next base: position 748 of record CAZCGB010000184.1, on the reverse strand, counting down.
CGAAAGGCGAATCGTTCACGCGGAACACCATGTGCAGCGTCGGCTCATCCACATGCACGCGCTCCATCGCGTCGGGATGGTCGATGTCGGCCACGGTGTCGCCAATGTCGAACTCCTTCAAACCTTCGATCGCACACAAGTCGCCGGTCTCGATCCGGTCGATCGGCGTGCGGCCCAAGCCCTCGAAGCGCAGCAACTTCAACACACGCGTCTGCGTCACCGAACCATCGGCTCGGCACACCCCCACCACCTGGTTGGTCTTGATCGACCCGTTATACACGCGGCCGATGGCGATGCGGCCGACGTAATCGTTGTAGTCGAGCGTGGTGATCAGCATCTGCAGCGGCGCATCCGGATCGCCCAGAGGCGGATGCACGCGGTCGAGGATCGTCTCGAACAACTCCTCCATGTCTGTCGCCGGATGCGCGAGGTCGTGCGTTGCCCAGCGGCCGCGGCCGGAGGCGTACACGGTCGCGAAATCCAGCGAGTGATCATCAGCTCCGAGATCAACCAACAGGTCGAACACTTCCGAGACGACGTCATCGGGCCGGGCCTCGGGCCGATCGCACTTGTTCACCACCACGATCGGCCGCAGTCCGAGTTGCAGGGCCTTGTTGAGCACGAAGCGCGTCTGCGGCATCGGGCCTTCGAAGGCGTCGACGACAAGCAGGCAGCCGTCAGCCATGCGCAGCACGCGTTCCACCTCCCCGCCGAAGTCGGCGTGGCCCGGCGTATCGATGATGTTGAT
>CAZCGB010000183.1:0-5989 GCA_964498045.1 uncultured Isosphaeraceae bacterium | reverse complement strand
GAATGCGGCGTGGACCAGCATCGCGACCGGTGTGCTGTTGCTGCTCTTTGTCGGCATGCAGCAACTGCTCCTGAGGATGAGCGGCCGCGCCAGGTCATGAGCCATGAATGAAGGAACTTGCTGACATGCCAATCATGAATCGCCGAACGTCTCTTCTCAACCGTATCGGGTGGCTGCGCCTCCTTCCGGCGCTCGTGGTGCTGGTTGAATCGAGTCGCGTCTGCGCGGGCGATCCGCCCGCGGCTCTCGTCAATCTGCGCGAAGTGCCGTTCACGCAGGTTCGCATCGCCGACGCGTTCTGGAGCCCGCGTCGCGAGACCAATCGGCGGGTGTCGCTCACGCACAGCCTGAAGATGCTGGAGGACACAGGCGCGATCGCCAACTTCGATGTTGCGGCAAAGCGCGATCGCAGCGGTTTTCAGGGCCTGGTGTTCACCGACAGCGACCTGTACAAGACGCTGGAGTCGGCGGCGTATTCGCTGGCCACCGATCCCGATCCGCAGCTGGACAAGCAACTCGATGGCATCATTTCGCGCATTGCGGCAGCGCAGATGCCCAACGGCTATCTCAACACGTGCTACCAGATCAACTCGCCGGAAAATCGGTTCACGAACCTGCGCGACCATCACGAGCTGTACTGTGCCGGCCATCTGTTTGAGGCGGCAGTCGCGCACTTTCAAGCGACTGGCAAACGAAACCTGCTCGACGTGGCGGTGAAGTACGCCGACTGCATCGATCGCACGTTCGGGCCGCCGCCCAAGCGTATGGGCTATTGCGGCCATCCGGAGATCGAGCTCGCGCTCGTAAAGCTCTCGCGCGCGACAGGAGAGAAGCGGTTTTTCGAGCTGGCCAGGTTTTTCCTTGACTCGCGCGGCAGCCATTTCTTCGCCGTCGAGCACGCCACGCCTGACGATCAATACAACGGCGAATACTGGCAGGACAATTGCCCGATTCGCGAGCATGAGAAGGTGGTGGGGCATGCGGTTCGCGCGGGGTACCTCATGAGCGCCGCGGTGGATGTCGGTGCGCAGACAGGCGATTCAGCCATGCTTGCGATGGTCGATCGCGTCTGGCGCAACACCACCGAACGCAACATGTACGTCACCGGCGGCATCGGGCCCTCTGCGCACAATGAGGGGTTCACCCGCGACTACGATCTGCCCAACCGCAGCGCGTATCAGGAGACCTGCGCATCTGTGGCGATGGCGATGTGGAACCATCGCTTGAACCTCGCCTATGGCGACGCGAAGTATGCGGACCTCATGGAGCTCGCGCTGTACAACGGCGTGCTCGATGGCGTATCGCTCGACGGAACGAAGTTCTTCTATGTGAACCCGCTGGAGAGCGCCGGAAACCATCATCGGTCGGCGTGGTACGCGTGCGCCTGCTGTCCGCCGAATGTCACGCGCACGCTCGCCGCTTTGGGCAATTACGCGTACGCCGCGTCCGACGAATCGATCTGGGTCAACTTGTACATCCAGGGTGGTGTCGCGGCGAAGGTCGGCGATCACGACGTCGCGATTGATGTGAAAACGGATTACCCGTGGGACGGCCGAATCGAACTGACCTTTCCGCACGAGACGACCTGCGGCCTGCGACTGCGCATCCCGGCATGGTGTGACAAGGCACGCTTGACCGTCAACGGGCAGGAAATGGACTCACCGAATGTCGAGCGCGGATACATGGTCATCGCTTCGCAGGCGTGGAAGTCCGGAGCGCGAGTGGAGCTTGATCTGCCCATGGACGTGCGCCGCATCGAGGCTGATCCGCGCGTTGAAGCCGATCGCGGTCTGCTCGCGCTGGCGCGCGGCCCGCTCATCTACTGCATCGAAGGAATCGACATTGATGCGCCGTTCTGGTCGTTCGCCATCCCACCCGAGGCGCGCATCGGGCCACAACGGCGCGGCGATCTCTTCGGTGGAATCACCGCGCTCGTCGGCGACGCCGTCGTCGCGGCCGAGCCGGAATGGACAGGCGTTAACGCGCTCTACCGCGTGGCGAAACCACCGCGAACCGTGAAGTTCACGGCTGTTCCCTATGCGTTCTGGGACAACCGCGCCGCGTCGCCCATGCGTGTGTGGATGCCCGTGACTCCCGCGCCGCCGAGAATCGTGGGCCCGGAATCGAAGGCGAACGTGAGCTTGTCATGGGTCAGCGACAACTGCTCGCCCGACGCCATTCATGACGGCATCGAGCCGAGGAACTCAGCCGACCATCCCGGCAACCTCTGTCATTGGTGGCCGCACAAAGGCGGCACGGAATGGGCGCAGTATTCGTGGGATGAGCCGCAAACACTCAGCGGAGCGAGCGTCTACTGGTTCGACGACACCGGCAAGGGCGAGTGCCGCCTGCCGAAATCGTGGCGATTGCTCTCTCGCGATGCCGCAGGCGGAGAATGGAAGTCGATCGCAACGGCCGGCGAAGCGCCCACCGCGCTCGATCGATGGTGTGAAGTGAAGTTCGCGCAGCCGATCAAGACTGTCGCATTGCGTCTGGAGTTTCAGATGTCCGACGGCTGGTCGGTCGGGATTCACGAATGGAAAGTCGCTGCCGCCGCCGAGTGACCGCTGGCAGGCGGCAATTGAACATCACACAATCTTCCCAGGAAAAAACCCCCGTGTTTCCCGGGGGTTGAAACAGTGGCGATGGGCGGGCTCGAACCGCCGACCTAGGGTTTATGAATCCCTCGCTCTAGCCAGCTGAGCTACATCGCCAATGGAGCGGAGCGGGTGGGAGTGTACGCACGTCTGGTCGGCAGCGTCAAAGTGCCGTACGCAGGCACGCTCAGCGTCCAGCTGACGCCGACAACGCGCCGGCCTTGCGTTCAATTCCATCGAAAGGGCGCAGCCACCTCGGAGAGATCGTTTCAATCTGCATCTCCGGCTTGGCGCGCGCGATGGCCGCGGCGATCAAACCCATGAACATCGGTTGGGGACGAAGCGGGCGGCTGGTCAACTCCGGATGGAATTGCCCTGCGATGAAATACGGATGCACTTCCGATGGCAGTTCAATAACCTGCATGATCGGATGCTGCGGGTGTCGCCCGCTGAAGTGCAGACCGCCGTCGATCAGTCGCTGCACGTACTCGGGATTGACTTCGAAACGATGCCGGAATCGTTCACGGATCATCGTGCGATTCTCGAAGAGGAACGAGACGAGCGAGTCCTTTTCCAGCAGTACATCCTGGCCGCCGAGGCGCATGCTGCCGCCCATGCCTTCGATGCGCCGCTGTTCAGGCAGTTCGCAGATCACCGGATGCGGCGACTTGTCATCGAACTCGGTCGAGTTGGCGTTGTCGAGTCCGCACACGTGGCGCGCGTATTCGATGACCGCGACCTGCAGGCCAAGACAGAGGCCCAGGTAGGGGATGCCGTGGCTGCGCACATGCTGCACGCAGGCGATCTTTCCTTCGACGCCGCGCTCCCCGAAGCCGCCGGGCACGATGACGGCGTGGATGTCGGAGCCGATGCGCTGAGCGACGTTGGCGGGCGTGATGTCTGAGGTGTCGATCCAGCGCACGTCGGCGTTCACCGACAGGTGCGTCGTCGCATGCTCAATGGCCTTGTCGACCGATGCATAGGCGTCGCGCAGCGCGGCATATTTGCCAAGGATGCCGAGATTGACGCGGTGTTTGCGTGTGCTGCGAATCTTGCCTGCATACTCGTTCCACGAGGCGCGTGCTCGATCTTCTCGCGCGCCATCGACCTTGCCATGTAGATTGAGTATCGACAGCACTTCGCGATCCAGGCCTTCGCTGCGCATCGATTCGGGGATGGTGTAGATCGAATCGCGGTCATGCATGGAGAACACGCGGTTCAGCGGCACGTTGCTGAACATCGACATCTTCTCCTTGACCGTCGCGCTGACCGGCAGGTGCGCACGGCAGGCGATGATGTGCGGCTGAATCCCCGCCTCCATCACGCGCTTGATGCCCAGCTTCGCCGCCTTAGATTACTGTTCGCCCAGGATGGGCGGCTCGATGATGTAGGTCAGCGCGACAAAGCACGTCGAGTTCGGCCCTTCTTCAAACGCCAGTTCACGCAGCGCTTCGATGTAGAACCCGTTCTCGTAATCGCCGACCGTCCCGCCGACTTCGACGAAGACGACATCGGCTGGAGAAGCGTCCGGGCCGCCGGTCATGGCGAGCGAGCGCAGCCGGCGCTTCACTTCGCCGGTGACGTGCGGAATCATCTGCACATCGCGCCCGAGGTAGTCGCCGCGGCGTTCACGCTCGAGGATTTCTGTGTAAATCTGGCCAGAGGTGCAGAAGTTCTGGCGCGAGAGGTCCTGGTCGAGCATGCGCTCGTAGGTGCCCAGGTCCATGTCGCACTCCGTGCCGTCTTCAAGCACGAACACCTCGCCGTGGCGGTATGGGTTGAGCGTGCCCGAGTCGATGTTGAGGTAGCCTTCGAGCTTGATGGGCGCGACGGAGAGCCCCTTGTCCTTCAGCATCTTGGCCAGCGATGAACTGAAGATGCCTTTGCCCAGCCCCGACATGACCGTACCCATGACCACGACGTAGGAATGCCGGCCCTTCTGATAGCCCTGCGGCACGGGAGAAAAGAACTCGGTGGTCTCCTCGCTCTTGCCGAAGCGCGACAGCATTGATGTCGGCGGCGACGCGGTCTGGCGGCGTGAATCACCGGAACCCTGGGAAGGACTGGCGTTGGCTGGCCGCGTGGGGGGCATAATGCATCGTACCGCGCAGGCGTTCGAGATGGAAGGGCTCAATCGAAGGGGAATCGCGAGCGTTCCGGCGCACGAGGCGCGAGCGTCGATCAGACGAGCCGAAGCAGCCTTCAGCGAAATCCGCGGTATGACGATAACTGTCGTTGCCGATCATGCTTCGAGAATGCCTATGCCGACCATGCGTTTTCATCACCTGACGCTTGCCTCGATCGTTTGCCTGTGCGCACTATTGCTCGCTGGGCGCGGGAGCGCATGGGCATTCAGCGGCGGCGCCGATTCGGAGACGTGCAAGGACGGCAAAGAGGCTGTTGCCGTCCGAGCCGCGCTGATCGACGAGGCCACCGGGCGCGATCGTCGCAACTATCCGCCCGATCGCATCGTCGATTTCCTGCACATGAAACTTCAGATGCGGTTTGATGATCTGAACGCCCGGAAATTCTCCGCCGTCGAAACGCTGACCATCACGCCAATCGGCAAGCCCGCCTCGGTTCTGACGTTGGATGCCGTCGATCTCAGGATCTCCTCGGCGAATGTGGCGGAGCACACGGTGGAGATGTCGCACGACGGCAAGCGGCTTTCGCTGCGGTTCGAGCCGCCGCTGGCGCTGGGGCAGAACTACGAACTGGTCATCGACTACGTTTGCGATCACCCCATCGATGGCATGTTCTTCACGCCGTCCGATCCCGACGCGCCGGACTACGCTGCGGAGGTGCACACGCAGGGCGAGAGCGACACGAACCGGTACTGGTTCGCATGCCATGACTTTCCCAACGATCAGATGAGCACCGAGCTCATCGTGGATGTACCTGCCGGTTTCCAAGTCAGCAGCAACGGCAAACTGGTGTCGAGCCTCACCAGCGGCGATCGGGCCGTCTGGCACTGGCTGCAGGAGAAGCCGCACGTGGCGTATCTCGTAAGCCTGGTCATCGGCAAGTTCGATGTCGTCGAGATCGCTCATCCGCGTGTGCCCATGAAGGTGTGGGTCCCGGTCGGGCGCGGCGGCGATGTGCAGCAGAGCTACGGCCGCACCGGCGAGATGATCGATCTGTTTGAGAAGTGTTTCGGCGTTCCATACCCGTGGGCACGCTACGACCAGATCCTCGCCAAGAACTTCAATGCCGGGGGCATGGAGAACACGTCGGTCACCACGATGTATCCGACGGCTGTGTACGACAAGACCGCATTGCTGGACGATGATCTCGAAAGCATCATCTCGCACGAGCTCTGTCATCAATGGACCGGCGACTACATCACCTGCAAAAGCTGGGCGCACATCTGGCTCAATGAAGGATGGGCGAGC
>CAZCGB010000182.1:0-6011 GCA_964498045.1 uncultured Isosphaeraceae bacterium | reverse complement strand
CGGTTCAAATGATCTACAAAGCCGACCTCGACGCTTCGCCCGGCAGCGTCACGCAACTTCGGCGATGCGCGACGGAACTGGTGTATCTGGCGAAGGTTTCGGGCATGGCGATCGTGCTGGTGGGTCACGTCACCAAGGAAGGCACGCTCGCCGGGCCGAAATTGCTGGAACATCTGGTGGATGCGGTGCTGAGTTTCGAGGGCGATCGCCATCACGCCTACCGAGTCGTGCGGGCCATGAAGAATCGCTTCGGAACCACCTTGGAAGTCGGGCTCTTTGAGATGACCGGCTCGGGACTGCGCGAGATCGCTGACCTCGAGGCCATGCTCGATCCCACGTCGCAGCCGCGCTCAGGAAGCGTCGTCTGTCCTGCCATGCACGGTTCGCGATGTCTGCTGGTGGAATTGCAGGCATTGACGACGACGGGAATCCTTGGCGCAGCCAAGCGCAAGACATCTGGAATCGATGGCAATCGGCTGTCCATGCTCATCGCGGTCTTGGAAAAGCATGTCGGCTTGCGCCTGGCGGACCAGGACATTTTCGCGTCGGCAGTAGGGGGGCTGAAGGTGGCCGAACCGGCGTCGGATCTGGCATTGTGTATGGCGATCGCCGGTGCACATCTCAATCGCACGTTGCCAGCGGGCACGGCTGTACTGGGAGAGGTGGGATTGGGAGGCGAGGTACGGTCGGTTGCCTCGATTGAGCCTCGGATTCGCGAGGCGGCCCGATTGGGGTACAAATCGCTGATGATTCCAGCGGGAATGCAATTGACAGAGCGGCGCGGAACAAGTCAGGTTCAGGTGAAGACAGTCTCCGAGGCGGTCGGTTTCCTGGATTCGGCCGGGTTATCGGACAAGCGATCAAGAGGGCGGTAGAACGGGAATGCCGTGGAGCCGACCACGAAGAATAGTTAGTGCTTGCAAAATTTTTGAGGGTCAAAAATCAAGGTCCGAGAATTATTTTGCCGTCATAAACCATTGTCATTTATGGATTTATGCCATCATCTGCTCAAGGGGGTGTTCAGGGCGTGATCCGAGAGTGTGGACAAATGTGAGGGTTCACTAGAAAGGTGAGCCGATTGACGGTATTGTTCGGCCCCTTCGGGTTCGACGACCGAGGTGGTGATCTCCCGGGTTAGCTTTCAAGGAACTCGGCCGTGGATGGCCGATGATCGAATTCACGTCCGGTTCTGGCGCGTGCCAGGACATTGAGCGGACGGGTGGATGTATGGGTTGCTGGCGAGGAGTCGCCGGAAACTCGAAGCACAAGGACAGGGCTTCAGCGTGAACCGCATGGCCAGTCCGACAGATAGGAGAGTCTTGGAATGAGTCTGACGACGCGAGTAGGTCTTCTCGCGGGTGCTGCTGCGCTGACGCTTTCGGGCATCAGCAACGCCCGTCCCGCCGGCGAGACCAGCAATGACGATGTGGCACAGCGCCTGGCGGCTGCTGAAGCCAAGATCGCCGCAATGGAAGCCGCCAACAACCAGAGCTGGCTGACCGAGCAGCGCGCGACCGAGATCCGCGGCTTGGTTCAGGACGTTCTTGCTGACGCCGACACCCGCGCCAGCCTCTTGCAGACGGGCATGACCGCCGGTTACGACAACGGCGCCGTCATCGGTTCATCCGATGGCAACTACCTCGTTCGCACGAACATCCTGTTGCAGGAGCGTTTCATCTACAACAACGCCGATGACGGCGGCAATAACGGTTTCAACAGCAGCAGCTACGGCTTTGAAACCACCCGCGCGGAGTTCATCCTCTCCGGCCACGTCGTGGATCCGTCATGGTTCTACAACGTCCGCGTCAACGTCGGCTCGGAAGATCAGTCAGGTCTGATCTTCGGCTACGTCGGCAAGGATTTCGGCAACGGCTTCAGCGTCCAGATGGGCGCCATGCAGTCGCAGGTCGCCCGTGAAGACATCGTCACCCCAGAGAACCAGCTCGCCATTGAGCGTTCGACCGTGGTGTACGGCTTCAGCCCGGGATACATCAATGGCCTGCAGGCCGCCTACACCGGCGACAAGTTCCGCATCTTCGGACAGCTCTCCGACGGCGCCAACAGCAGCCAGAACACCTGGAACACCAATGACGTGAACTACGCCATCAGCGCTCGCGGCGAGTTCCTGTTCAGCGGCAACTGGGACCAGTTCAAGGACTTCACCAGCCCCCGCGGTTCCGAAGGCGGAATGATGCTTGGTGCGGCCGTGTATTATCAGTCGGGTGAGGACAATGGCCCCACTGCTGACATCGACTCCTTCCTGATCACCGCTGACTTCTCTTGGGAAGGCAACGGCTTCAACCTCTTCGCGTCAGGCTCCTACTCTGACACCGATGCGGCTGACAACAACCCCTACGGCGTGGTTGTTCAGGGCGGCTACTACCTCAACGACACTTGGGAACTCTACGGCCGCGTCGAGTGGACCAACTACGATCTCGACAACGTCGATGACCTGGGCATCTTCACGATCGGCGTGAACAAGTACTTCGCCGGCGCGAACAACAAGATGTCAGGCGACTTCGGCTACGCTTGGAACACGCTCCCGGTCAGCGTTCCGCTCACCGGCGTGCGCACCGACGTGCAGGCCGACGGCGGTCAGTTCATCATCCGCTTCCAGTGGCAGCTCATGTTCTAAGCCTTGCCGCTTGAGTTCGGATGAGCAAGTTTGATTACCTGCCGGCCGACCCTTCTGGGTCGGCCGGCTTGTTTTTTTTGACTCGACAAACGCCGATCGTTGGGCTGGCATGGTGAACACGAGGCTTCTGGTATCATCCTCGCCTTTGCATTTTGGCCCGCTACAAGGCCGATACATCCAACGCCGCTGCGCCTTGCGTCGATCGCTGGGTTCATCGCATGCGGTTCGGCACGATTCCCGGAGGTTGCTTATGTCGCAATCTGATCGCGTAGTGATCATTCGCTCGGTGGCGCTGAGTGCCGTCGTCGGCCTGACCGCTGTTCCCGCGCTTGGGCAGGATGGATCAACTGGCGCGGCATCGCCTTCAGGCGATGCCTCGTTGCAGCAGCAGATGGAGAACATGCGCCGGGAGCTCGAGCGCGTGCAGCAGGCCAACAGCGCGATGCGCGGCGAGATTGATCAGTTGCGTGCCGAGAACGACGGCGAGTGGATGACCGAGCAGCGGGCCAACGAGATCAAGGGCCTGGTGCAGGACGTCCTGGCCGACGCGGACACCCGTGCCAGCCTGCTGGACACCGGCATGACCGCCGGGTGGGACGACCACTTCTTCCTCGCCAGCACTGACGGCCGCTTTCTGCTGCAATTCGAGGGTCTCGAACAGATTCGCTTCATCTGGAATTACCACGACGAGGTCGACAGGTATCGCTACGGCTTTGAGAACGCCCGAACGGAACTGACCTTCCGCGGCCATGTCTTCAGCGAGAACATCGAGTACATGGTGCGCGGCGACTACGTGCGCAGCGGCGGTCAGATGACCCTTGAGGACGCCTGGACCCGTTATCGCTTTGACGACAAATGGGCCGTGCGATTCGGCCAGTACAAGCTGCCCTTCAGCCGCGAATTCCTGATCTCCAACAGCGAGCAGCAGTTGGTCGAGCGCTCGCTGGTGAACCTGTTCTTCTCTCCGAAGTACGGCCAAGGCCTTGAACTTGAATACGGCGACAGCCAGAACCGTTTCTCGGTTTCGTTTGAAGACAACAACGGCATCGCCTTTTCCCAGGACGGCGGCCCCAACACCGTCTGGTCCGCGCAGGACACCGAGTGGGCCTTCGCGGCGCGCTACGAGCGGCTGGTCGCGGGAACCTGGGAGCAGTTCAGCGGCTTCACCAGCAGGCCGGGCGACGAGTTCGGGCTGTTGATTGGCCTGGGTTTCGCAGGCGAGCAGGGTGAATCAACCGGCACTCCAACGCTCGATCGAGATGAATCGCGCCTGCTCGAGTTCACCGCCGACATTTCCGCCGACTGGGGCGGCGCAAACGCATTCGGCTCGTTCTATTACGCCTACTACGACAACCCCGCGGCGATCTTCAATTTCTTCGGTTTCACCGTGCAGGGCGGCATTTATGTCGCGCCCAAATGGGAGCTGTTCGCACGCGGCGAACTGCTGTTCTTCGACAGCAGCTTCGAAGGACTCGGCAGCAACCTCATGGTGGCGACGGTGGGCGTCAACTACTACATCGACGGCCAGGACCTCAAGTGGACCGCCGACTTCGGCTACGGCTTCAACGAGGTGGAGAGCATCTACGCCAGCGACATCGCCGGATGGCGAACCGATGGCAACGGCGCGAATCCGCAACTGGTGTTCCGCACCCAGTTTCAGTTGATGTTCTGATCTATTCCAAGCCCCATTCGACGAATCATCAATGCCCGCCGGCGGACGCATGTCCGGCGTCGCTCTTCTTGGCCTTTGATTTCACGGCCGATTTGCCCCCGGACTTCTTCGCCGCCGCGGACTTCTTCTTGCCTTCAGCTTCGGCCCCACCGTGGCCGGAACCATGCTCGGCCGCGCCTTCGGCGTCTTCCGTCTTCAGCGTCGATTCCCCGTGCGCCGGTGCCTCTACCAATTCCATCGCCGCTGCCGCCTGCCGCGCCGCAAGATGCGGGGCCAGCGTCCAGATCGCCGGCGCCCAAACCAAGAGCGACAGGGCCAGTGCGTTGACCATGGGCTTCATCGATGGCGGCAGAATGCGCAACGGCAGATTCGTCAATGCGAGCATCTGTGCGAATCCTGCAAGCGGGTTGTTCCGTCGACCCGCAATGCCATCGACTGGCATGGATTCTGTTGTGCTGGCGAAATGATCGGAAGCTTGCGATGAGTGGGATTGCTGCGCGGGCGATGTGTTCGATGGCGCAACGTCATGAAACTGCGGCGGCTCGTCCAGTTTCATCGCAGCAGCTGTCGGCAATGGCTCGACAGCTTGGGCCGGCTTCGCCGGCGGAGCGGCTGAAGTCACTGGCAAGGTTTCGGCCGCCGCGACACAGTCCACCAGTCCTGCCGCCTGTGCGTGCTCCAACGTCGCGAGCGATGTCTGAACGAGAGCGGGCGTCGCCGCCTTCACCGGATTCGTGGCTTGCAGCGCCACAGGTGTTTCGGAAATGGCGGCGCTCGGGAGCGGATCGCTCACCGCCAGGGCCGCCTTCGCGACAATTGGCGCAGGGAGCGAAAGAGATGGCAGGGACCCGATCAGACTCTCAAATGACTCGAAATCGCCTTCAAGTGAAACTTCCGATTCAGGGGTCGGCTCGGGGTCAGGCGTGCTCACATCGTCGGCATTGCCGTGAACCAGTTTCGCAGCGGCGATTTCAAGTTCCTTGATCGCGTCGGCTTTCTCTTCTGCCTGCAACCCCATCGTGTTCGGCAGCAGTTGTTGGGCTTCATCCGCCAGCATCCGATCGATGCTGTGAATGTCTGAAGGCTCATCTTCATCGAACATGGCGATCATCGGGTCATCGCCCTCGAAGTCCGGATCATCATCTTCAGAAGCCGAATCCGATTGACCCATCGCAGCCCCAATCGCCGATTTGGAGGCCTTGTGCAGCATTGAGTCAATGCCGTGCGAAAGATGTTCGACTTCGGAAAGCACGCCACCAAGTTCCACAGGCGGCGCTTCGGGCGGCGGATCAAAGCGCAATCGCAGCGTGGGCTCGCGTTCGCTGAACGGGCCATTCCCGGATGAGGTCAAGTCGTGAGCTGTCGATGAGCGCTGCGTCATTGTGATATGCGGCGCGCAGGCGCACCGCGATGCAGTCGCATCGACTCGTCACAGCCGCGCCTGCATGTCCACCTGGCGATGCGACGAGGTCCTGTGCCTTATCGGGCGTCTTAGACTGATTCGACCATCACGAATAGAGATTCCGCAGCAGGGCGGATTGGGCAGGCGGCCTCCAGGAACGCACGACATTTGCGGTGAAGAGAGTGTGGTCTGCATGCTTGAACGCTCGGCTGAGGCTGCTATCCTTACGCCTTGAATCGCGTGTCGGGGGCGGCTGTCTCTGGGGCTGTAGCTCAGTTTGGGAGAGCGCTTCCATGGCATGG